>NZ_JBDJKZ010000024.1:0-64919 GCF_039673115.1 Stenotrophomonas sp. TWI1183 | reverse complement strand
TGGGTTTTTGTTGCCGCCGCGCCGGGGGGGTGTGGCGCTCTATTACCGCTTCTTAGGGGGGGGGGCGGGGGGGCGCGCCCCCCCCGGGGGCCGCCCCCGCCGACAACACGACGAAGGCCTGCAATGCGGGCCGATACGCGTCGCCGAAGCAGATATGCTTGCACGGGTCCGCCCCACACCCGCAGGCCGCAGCGCGATGAGCTTCAGACTGGATTCCCTCCTGCGTTCCGCCGCACTGCTGGTGTGTGCGGCGCCGCTGTTGACGGGATGTGCCCGGACCCACAGGGAAACCGTGCTGTCCTCGGACACATTGAAGGTCGTGGCCGTGACCGAAAGCCGACTGGACATCAACGTCAGCCAGTATCAGCACTACACGACGTACGTGCTGTACGTGGATGGCAACAGGCTGTCCGATCAAGGATTCTCGGCGCTCCTGCAGGATCGTGACGCGGCGGGCGATCAGTTCGTGCATACCGATGCCGTGGTGCTGGACGAAGACGCGGTGCTGATCGCCTCGCATAACCGTGACGGCTCACGCTGTTGGACGACGCGGCTTGCAGCACGCAATGGCACGCCGACGCTGGACACGATCATGAAAGGGACGGCCGACTGCAGCATCCGCCCGGCAGCTCCGGGCTGGCGGGCGCTTTACCAGGACCCCGGCGATCTGATCCTGGTCCGTGAGCGGCCCTTCCAGGCCCATCCCATCGCGGGGTACTGGTACGCGCTGTGGATCGACGGCGACACCGTCGCCCTGTACCGGAAGGACCGGGACCATGAGCGCCTCGTCGTCAGGCTGGCACGGATTTCTTCGGATACCCCGATCGCCGAGCAGACCCTGCCGATGCAGACCTATGCGGAGCCCGACCTGCTGCATGCCTCGCCTGAGCAGCGACGGCAATGGCTGTTCGACAACTTCACGGTCTCCACGGGCGCCGCTCCCTCGATCGCGCTGCGTTCCGACCATCGACTCGACACGATCACGCCCGAGGTATGGGCGGAGTATCAGGAGATCGAGCGGCAGAACAAGGAACGGGATGCCCAGGCACGTGCCGCCGGCGACGCCTGGATCGAGGCCCAGCGCCGGGAGCTGATGGAAGCGGAGACGTCCCGGTGATCGAGACCCGCCTGCTCCAACAGTTCATCGCCGTGGCCGAGGAGCTGCATTTCAATCGCGCGGCCGAGCGGCTGCACATGGCACAGCCGCCGCTGAGCCAGGCCATCCGCAGGCTCGAGGGCCTCGTGGGTGCGCCGTTGTTCGAACGGACCAATCGCAGCGTGGCGCTGACCCCGGCCGGCGTAGCCTTCCTTGAAACCGCCCGCCGCACCGTGCAGTCCCTCGAAAAGGGCGTCGCGCAGACGCGCCGGGTCGCACAGGGCATCGAAGGCCACCTCACCCTGACCTTCATCAACATCGCCCCGTATGTCCCGCTGCTGCGCGTGCTGCGCACGTTTCGACAGGCCAACCCCGGCATCACCTTCACGATGCGGGAGGCCACGACCCAGGAGCAGATCAACGCGCTGGAGCAGGGCAGGGCGGACGTCGCCTTCATGCGGGCACCGGGAACGACGACACCACACCTGCGCCTGGCTGCGGTGTTGAACGAGCCCATCTGCGTGGCGCTGCCCGTTGGCCATCGCCTTGAAGCAAGCCCTATCGTCGACCTGGCCTCGCTCAGGGACGAGGCCTTCGTCGCCTCGCCCCGGACCCTGGGCAAGGGCTTTCATGACCAGCTCATCAGCCTGTGCCAGGCCGCCGGGTTCGTGCCCGACATCGTGCAGCACGGCCGGCAGATGCAGACCCTGATCGCCCTGGTGGCCGCCGGGTTCGGCATCGCGCTGCTGCCCGCCTCGCTGGCGACGGGCGCACGGCCGGATGTTGTGTTCCGTCCGCTCCAGGTCGATGCGCCCGAGGCCATGGCACGGTTGGACCTGTTCATGGCATGGAACGAGAACCGCGCCTCCGCGATCCGCGACCGGCTGATCGATGCCGTGCTGCAGGCGCTGCCACCGCCGTGAAGCGGTGAGACGCGCCGCATCTTGCCGCGGTATGCAGACGGTCCTTCACCCACATCCCAGCAGGCACTAGTCTTCGGCAGCTCCGCCGTCGAGGATCCGCAATGCCTGCTGCCATCTATGTGTTTTCGCTGTGCGCCTTCGCGTTCGGTCTGTCTGAATTCGTTGTCGCGGGTCTGCTGACCGCCATTGCCGATGATCTCGATGCGCGGATCTCCCTCGTCGGCACGGCCATCGCGGCCTATGCACTGGGCGCGGCCATCGGTGCCCCCTTCATCACCGCCCTGGTCGCCCACTGGCGGGACCGGCAGATCCTGCTGCTGGCCACCGCATTGCTCGGGCTGGGCAGCCTGCTGATGAGTGCGTCGCCGAATCTGGTGACCCTGCTGGCGATCCGCTTCGTGGTCGGCCTCGGCCACGGCGTGTTCATGGCGGTGGCCTCGGACGCAGCCACGCGGCTGGTCGAGCCGCAGCGGTCCGGCCGGGCGCTGTCGGTGGTCTGGATCGGACTGACGCTCGCCCTGGCGTTCGGGGTACCGATCGGAACCTACCTCGGCAGCGTGTGGTCGTGGCGGGTAGTCTTCCTGACCATCGGGGCGCTCAGCGTGGCCGGCATGCTGGGCCTGGCGCTGTGCATGCCGCGGGGTGGGACCGCTGCTCCGTCCGCCCGAGGCGGCGCATGGAAGGGCATCCAGGCCATCACCCACCCGCAGCTGCTGATGACGGCGGGCATCGGCGCGCTGGTCAGCGTTGCCACGTTCTCGTTCTTCACCTTCGTCTCGCCCTATCTGCAGCAGATCACCGGCGTGGACGTGCAGTGGCTGAGCCTGGGCATGCTGCTGTTCGGTGTCTGCGCCATCGCAGGCAATCTGCTCGGCGGATTCCTCGGCGATGCCATGGACGGGGATCGCAGCCTCCTGCTGGCGCTGGTCGCGTTGGCGGTGAATCTGCTCGGGCTGTACAGCTTCGCAGGTGTGCCGGCCATGATGATGCTCCTGATCGGCACACTGGGCATCTGCTTCTTCTCCATCGTGACGCTGCTGACCCTGCGCCTGCTCAAGCAGGCCCAGCACTTCATTCCCGGCTACAGTTCGGTGGCGGCCGGACTGAACATCGCCTCGTTCAACCTGGGCACCGCGCTGGGCGGCGCCGTGGGCAGCCTGACGATCAGCTACGCGACGCTGGCATCGGTGCCGCTGGCAGGGGCCGTGGCCGCGCTCCTGGCGGGCATCGTGCTGTATCTGCAGCGGCGACGGATGAGCGCCATCATCCACATACGTTCGTGAACAGCCGTGCGTAGTTGCTGCCCAGGATCTTCTCGATGCGGGCGTCACTGTGCCCGCGCCGGGACAGCAGGAACGCCAGGCGGTCGAAGCGATCGGGTTGGTTGAGGTCGGGCAGGAAGGTGACCACATCGCCGCTTTCACCGGGCGCGGAGATGCCGAGTCTGATGCGCTCCTCGACGACGGCGCGCAGCCGCTCGCGGTACTCCGGGGTCAGATCGATCGAGGAGATCATGCCATCGGTGCCCAGGCAGACATGCTCCTCGCCACAGACGTTGATGGCGTGTTCGATGTGGCGGATCAGGTCCTCTGCCGTCGGCTGCCCCTGCTGGCGCAGGAACGGCATCAGGTAGATGCCCGCGACTCCGCCCCGTGCCGCAAGCTGGCGCAGTTCCTGATCGCTCTTGTTGCGCGGGTTCGCGGCGAGGGCGGCACAGCCGGTATGACTGATCGTGACCGGGTGCCTGGACGCTGCGATCGCATCCAGCGTGGTGCGCTGGCCAGCATGCGAGAGATCGATCAGCCCTCGGCCGGCATCGATCTTCTCGACCAGCTCGCGACCGAATCGACTCAGCCCTGCATTGGCCGGCTCGAGGCAGCCGTCACCGACCAGATTGCGGCGATTGTAGGTGAGCTGGTAGACGCGTACGCCCAGGCCATGGAAGGTATCGAAGCGTTCACTGTCTTCGCCGAACGGCGTCGCATCCTGGAAGCCGTAGATCATGCCGAGGCGCCCGCTGCGCTTGGCATCGACAAGGTCCGCACCGGTACGCACGAGGCTCAGGGCGTCCTCATGCAGTGCCTGCTGCGCATTCCAGTAGGCGATGTTGCGCATCGTCAACGCGTAGTCGTTGAGGTAGCTGCCGACGCCACTGACGGTAATGGTGCAGGCGGTCAGCCCGGAGGCGCGCGCGTCGGCCAGGGAACGTGCACTCAGCGGCGCGTAGTCGGTGGTGTCCCGTGTATCGAGTGGCCCGCCACTGAGCGCATCGATCACGGTGGCGCGCCGATAGCCCGGCCACTGCGTGCGTGCGGAAGCCGCCGGGGCAGCGGCGCCGGCCTGCGCCGGCAGCAGCAGGGCCCCGGCGGCACCTAGCGCGCAGGCACCCAGGAAACGTCGCCGCGATCGCTCCGCGTCGGAGGGATCGTTCGTCTTCGCATCAGTCTGGAACGTCATCGGGTCTGTACCTGCTTGCGTGGCTGGAGGCCGTGTGGCGGCTCGCCGAGTGAACGGCGTCATCGGCCACTCCGCGGAGGTGTCCGCGGCATGTTCGGATGCTGACGGTCCTCACCGCAAGTGACCGGCGGCAGGGCGCATCGCGGCGTGCCTACCAGTTCCAGCGCATGCCCACCTTGCCGTTCCACGCCGTCTCGTCACCGTTGAAGCTCCAGCTGTAATCGAGGTCGGCATACAGGTAGCCGGTCTGCGTGACCTGCCAGGTCCCGCCGATGCCGACTTCGCCCCACGATCCCCCCATGTCCACCGCAAACGGCACGTAGCCGCTGTTGCTGGCGAACGTCGCGCGGGGCGTACCGCGGAACTCGTGCCAGACATTGCCGCGCAGCCAGGCATTGCTGCTGCGGGCATCGCCCTGCGTCGTCTCGCGCTGGCCGGTGCGGTTCAATCGCGCACCGACGCGCCCGACCAGCGAGTCGCCGTCGCTGAAGTGCACCTGCGCGGTGGCATCGTCCAGATCGTCGACATCGATCTGCTGCCAGATCAGCTGCGCCTGTGGCTCCAGCCGCCAGCGTCCGTTCTCGCCGGCGGACCCGTCGTCTTCATCGAGG
The DNA here is from genome assembly GCF_039673115.1 of Stenotrophomonas sp. TWI1183. Lineage (NCBI taxonomy): Bacteria > Pseudomonadati > Pseudomonadota > Gammaproteobacteria > Lysobacterales > Lysobacteraceae > Stenotrophomonas > Stenotrophomonas sp. TWI1183. Next base: position 59,832 of record NZ_JBDJKZ010000024.1, on the reverse strand, counting down.
AGGAACGGCCAGCCGCCTTCCAGGGACAGCGCCAGCCCGTCGGCATCGACAAAACTGTCGGCGGTGCGCGGGGACTGCAGGCGCATGTCATACCAGGTGTATTGAGCGACGGCGTCGATGTAGGCGCCCTTGGCGGAGAACGCCGTCCAGTAGCCGCCGATCGAGCCCGCCTTGAACCGGTCCGTCCCGGCGTGGAAGCGATACTCCAGGAAGTTGTGCCGCACGTCGCCCTTGCCCTTGCCGTAGGCGAGATAGACGCCGGCGTGGCGACGGCGCAGGTCCTCGGCATCCACCCGGCGGTAGAGGTCGGTGCCGATCTGCAGCGCATCGAAGCGATAGTCGAAGTCGGGGCCGCGATCGCCGTAGATGCCGCGGCGCCCGCCATCATGTTCGCCGTCGTGGCCGAGGTAACGCATCCACGCACCATTGAACCCACTGCGCGCGGTATCCAGGTCGCCGCGCTGATGCAGCAGCTGCTCGTCGCCGACGCGTTCGTGCAGGGTGTCGATCAGGGTGCGGCCGTACACCTGGGCCATCGCGGGCGCGGCGGCGATCAGCGAGACTTCCTGCCGATAGGCCGGCGGCGGCGAGGGGCTGGGCGGCTCCGGTGGCGCTGGATCCGGCGGCGTGGGATCCGGTGGCGGCGGCAGCGGAGGGGCGGGGCAGGGCGGTACCGGCGCGCCCGGGCTGGCGCAATCGATCACCGAACGCAGGTACCAGCTGTTCTCCACATCCGCGCCGGAGACCGTGGCCGCGCCGCCGCGGTACAGGAAGTACTCGTACGGACCCGCCACCACCGGTGCCGCCAGCGCGAAGTTGTCGGGCGTGCTGGTGGCGTTGCTTGCCTGCACCACGCGGATGCCATCGGCGAGCGTCCGGTCGCCACGTCCGCCGGTGTTGTGGATCTCCAGCGCTCCCGGCCCACTGCTGCTTCCATCCACCACCACCAGCTGGTCCGAGGGCGAGGCATCGTCGCCCAGCCATGTGTTCAGAGCGAGCGTGCCATTGCCGCTGTAGCGCGACACGGTCAGGGTCTTGTAGCCGGCCGCCTGCGCAGGATCGCCGGCCGGCGCTGCAAACGCGATCCGGCTGCGATCGTTGACCAGCGTGGTGAGGGTGGAGCTGCCGGTCAGGTTCCACAGCGTGTCACGCAACACGACGTTGGAGATGCTGCCGGGCAGGGTGATCGCGGCGCCAGTGAGCACGCTGCCGGTCGCGGTGATGGTGGCGACGGTCGGCGTGTCGGCCGTCGGCAACACAACCCGCGGCGCCGGTCCCGCCATCGGCAGGGGCACTGGCGGATCATCGGGCGGAAGGTCCGGGGGAAGGAGCGGGACAGCGGCGTCGAGCCCATCGAAATCGGCGATGGCACCGACCTTGAGCCACAGGTCGCGGCCCTGCACCGTGGTGCCGGTCAGGTCGATCTGCGCCGCACCGATGGCGCCCACCCCGGGGCCGTCCGCAGCGGCAAGCGTGGATTGCGTGACCGAGGCCGACGCTGCAGCCGGGTCGCCGCGCACCAGCAATGCCGCCGCGCCGGGACCGGTGGTGGCCAGCGCGGCATCGGCGACCTCCACGCGACCTCCGTTCCATGCCACCGCTGCGTGGGCCAGCGCACCGCTGGTAGTGACACGGCTGCCACCGCCCAGCAGCAGGCGCCCGTTGTCGGCCCAGGCGATCAGCCCGTGCGCCTGCACGCCCTCCGTGGTGATGGTGCTCGCCGTGGCGGTCAGCAGGCTGTCGGCGTACGCGGCGAGGCCATAGCCATGCAATCCGCTGGTCGTGACGGTCATGCCGCTGGCACGGATCTGGCCAGCGCCCGCCGCACGTGCACCGATGGAATCGATGCCGCGCGTGGATAGGCTCACATTGGCCACGGTCGCGATCGCATCCACGCCCTGGATGTTGAAACCCTCGCTCGCATCGCCCAGCGTGGTGATGCTGCTGCGCGCCCCGTCGGCCTGGCCCGTCGCCGGATCCACGTTCATCCAGACGCGCCCGCCGGCCGTGCCCACGTACACCCCGTGTCCGGAGATGCCGGACGCAATGAAGGCAGCAGGGTCGGTCACCGGGTTGCCGCCTGCATCGATCGGCCGGCCGAAGGTGGGCAGCGCCAGGTCGGTTCCCAGCAGCACGCCGGTACGGATCGTGTCGCCACTGGAGATCAGCGTGCCGGCAGTGCCACCGCTGGCGTTGAGCGTCATCCCAGGGCGGCCTGAGTTGATGATGGTCGTTCCAGCGCTGTCGATGGTGCCACCGGTGGCGTTCAGGCCGATGCCCCCCGGACCGCCGCCACCGATGTAGAGATTGCGTGCGGTGACGCGGGTGGCCGCGCCATCGGCACGGATGCCCGCGCCACTTCCCGATGAGGTCAGGGTGCTGTCGGCGATGCTTATCTGCGCGCCGGCCTGGCCGTACACGCCATGGGAATTGAGATCGGTGGTGCGCGTGTCCAGGCGCAGCAACGCCGCCTGCGGTCCGACCCCGCCGGCCGCGCCCTGGACCAGTACGGCATTGGAGTTCATCCCGTGCGTGGTGATCACCGTGTTGGCTGCCTGCAGCCGCGAGGTCGCGGAAGCCGCCTGGGCCACCAGCACGCCGGTGCTGTTGTTGCCGTAGGTCTCGATACGGGTCGTGGTGCCCAACGGTGAGCCATCGGCCGCCACGTCCAGCCGCAGCGTGCCACCCGTGGAGGACACCTGCGCCCCGTTCGCCCCGGTGGTGCCGGTTGCCACATAGGCGGAAGGATCGGTGGTGGCATTGCCGCCGGCATCCACAGGCAGGCCATAGCTGGCGGCGGACGGATCGGTGCCAAGCTGCACGCCGGTCAGCAGGGTGTTGCCCTGGCTGACCACCGTGCCGCCGCTGGCCGCCTGCAGGCCAACCGCTGCGTTGCCGCCGGCAATGCCTGATGTGTAGACCTCGCTGCCGCTCAACGCGAGCGTGCCTTCGGTCAGTGCGTGGGCGCCGATGGCGGCGTTGCTCAGCGTGGAAAGGCGCAGCCCGTTCGCCGCGATCGCACTGCCGCTGCCTTCCGCGCGCAGCGCATTGCCACCCTGACCGGCAGCGATCACGACCCCGGGCGTGCCACCCACGGTCACGGTGCTGCCGCCGCCGGCGAGCACGCCGTGCGCATTCTGTCCCGCCACCCGGATGTCCAGTCCATCAAGCTGCACCTGCGAGGTGCCGGTGGCCGACACCCCGTGCGCGGTGATGCCGGTGGCGTTGATGGTCACACCGGCCAGCACCCCCTGCGCATCGACGAACGCCAGCCCGGTCGCGCCGGTGCCTTCCGTGTCGATGGCGAGCTGCGACGCCTGGAGCCGCGCACCGGTAGCAAATCGCCCACCGCTGTTGTTGTTGCCGCGGGTCACGATATTCACGGCGTGCACATCGAACTGCGCGCCACTGCTGCCGAACAGCCCGTGGCTGCCATTGCTGGCGCCGGCCCCGGTGCCCAGGATGTAGATTGAGGTGGTCCCGCCCGTAGGTGCACCGGCACCATCCACGTTCAGCCGCACCGTCCCGTCAATGGCACTGATGCCATGCGCCGCCGTGGCCGCCTTGCCCACGTAGGCCGCGGGATCGGTCACCAGGGTGCCGCCGGCGTCCACCGGCAGCCCGTAGGTTCCTGGCGTGCCCGGCTGGGTGCCCAGCATGATGCCGGTAGCGATCACATCGCCGCTGCCGGTGAAGCTGCCGCCGGCCACCTGGATGCCTTCGCTGTTGGCCTGCGAAGTGTAAAACCGCGTGCCGATCGAGGTCAGCGTGGTGCCTGCTTCCAGTCGCGCCGCGGGGCCACCGGCGCCCAGCCGGCTGACCGTAGAGCCGGCGGTCAGAAAACTGACCGCGCCGCTGCGGGTCGAGCACACCGTCGCGGTGTTGGCCGTGCTGGTGATCAGCGCCACCGCGCCGGTCGCGTTGATCACGCCGGCGTTGGCGGCATAGAACGCAGGCGCGCCGGCCGTGGTCGGCGCGTAGGTGCCCCCGGCGATCGTCAGCACGGTGCCATCGGCGCGGACCTGCTGGGCCGGGACGGTCGCGGGCACCGTCACGCAGCTCGCCGCGTCCACGCTCTGTGCCAGTGCGCACCAGGGGGCTGATGCCGCCAAGCCCACCAGGAGCAGGCTGCTGCGCGGCGACACGATGCGGGACGCCACGCGTTGCCGCGTGCAGCGGGTGTTGGCCATGGGACCTCACCTGGGAGGGCAGACTGCCGGGGAACGCCCCCCGTCGTGACGCGTGCGGGGCGCCGCGTGTCACCCGAGTCTGGTCACAACACCCTGCGGGCTCAACCGCAATACGTGCGAGGTGGGGGCAGTAAAACTACGGATGCCGCCACCGTGGCACCTCACTGCAGTCCCGCTGCCTTGCAGGCATCGACGAAGGTCGCGCCCTGTTTATCCATCGCCGTTTTCACGATCTGATTGGCTTTCACGAGCGCGGCGCTGGGCGTGGCCCATTGCGCTTCGGGCAGTGCCTGGGACCAGGCCACCACAGTGTCCGGCAGCACAGGTCGGTCCCGGCGATGAACCCATTCGGCCAGCAGATAAGGCGCCTTCCAGAACGTCAGTAGGCGCCAGAGGTACCAGCGACGAAGCGGCCAGTAGGAGCGCGTGCTGTATCCGTACTTCTCCCGTTGCTCCGGGGTCAGATCGTCGCCGCCATCGTCCAGCGAACCCATCGCGCGCGCATCCTCACGCTCGATCTCGAAGGTGTGCATGCCCTCGTAGGTCTTCAGGCGATCCGCGCTGGGCGTGAGGCCCAGTGCCTTGAACCAGGGGTTCGGCGCATTGAACTGCTGATGGTCTTCCATGTAGTTGCGGATCGCCGTCCACATGCCCAGGGAGTGCGAATCACTCGGCTGGGACAACAGGATGAACTGCACCCTGTCCAGCGCTTCATCCTCCAGCCCCATGCCGAAGGTGTACTGGCGGGTCGCGCCGTAAGCGGTCACGCCCTGGGAACTGGATACCCAGGCGACAACGCTTTCCCATGGCACGATCAGGACGCGGCGGGTCTTGCGGTCGATGTAGCAGACTTCGCGGCGCTGGCGGTTGAAGCGCACGGGGTAGGGCTTGTCACGCTTGAATGTGTCACCGAGCAGGCCGTAGGCGAATGCTCCCAAGGGAAGCAGGCCGCCAAGCGACCCCAGTGCAAACACCTGGATGAACGATTTCAACTCGCCCCAGGGATCCGGCCAGTTCTGCGGATAGGCGAGCACGCCATACAGAACCATAAGGGCCGGCACGCCGACCACCATCAGCACCAGCAACGAGATGGCCCCGGCCAGCCATTTGCTTCCCTCCACCGTTCCCCAGTTGCTTCCGCCCATCTCCAGGAACACATCATTCACGTCCGAGAAGTTTCGACGGGATGCCTGGACCTGGCCGGTGTGAACCGGCAACGGGGACAGGAACAGGGTCTCGCTCAGGCCTTCGACCCGGATTTCCCCCGCTGAAGGACGTTGACTGCGGACGTCGGGACCTGGTTCAGCCGCAACCTCCTTGTTGCTTCCCTTGAAGAGACGTTTGAACACGCGCTGTTGCCGGATGGACAACGTTGCATGATTTCACACGGGATATCGACTGTCACCGGGCGGGAAAACAACCCGGCGTATAGTGAACCCATCCTCACCGCAAGGATCAATGCTATGCAGAAGGGCTCGGATCTACTGGTCAAGGCGCTGGAAAACGAAGGCGTAGACCGCATCTTTGGCGTGCCGGGCGAGGAGAACCTGGACTTCCTAGAGTCGCTGCGGAACTCGCGCATCCAGCTGGTCCTCACCCGCCACGAGCAGGCGGCCGCGTTCATGGCCGCCACCCACGGCCGGCTCACTGGGCGGCCCGGCGTGTGCCTGGCCACGCTCGGCCCGGGCGCACTGAACTTCTCGACCGGCGCGGCCTATGCCCACCTTGGTGCGTGGCCGATGATTCTCATCACCGGGCAGAAGGCTGTGATGAGCGCCAAGCAGGCGCGCTTCCAGATCGTGGACATCGTGGCGTCGATGAAGCCGCTCACGAAGATGACGCGCCAGATCGTCAGCCCGGCCGCGATTCCCGCCACCGTGCGGGATGCGTTCCGCGTGGCGATGGAAGAACGCCCTGGCCCGGTTCACCTGGAGCTCCCGGAGGATGTCGCCGGTGAGGAAGTGGACGATGTGCCCGTCATTCCGGTGCATCCCCTGGAACGTCCGATCGCGCCTGCTGCCGCGCTGGATAGGGCGGAAGCCGCCATCCTCGCTGCCAAGCGACCGCTGGTGATGATCGGCGCGGCCGCAAGCCGGCCGTGGCTCACCGAGGCGCTGTCCGCGTTCGTGGCGCGCACGCGGCTGCCGTTCTTCAACACGCAGATGGGCAAGGGTGCGGTGACCGGTGGCTCCAACCTCTACATGGGTACGGCCGCACTGTCCGAGGGCGACTATGTACATGAGGCCGTCGCCCGCGCGGACCTGATCATCGCCATCGGCCATGACACCGTTGAAAAGCCCCCGTTCCTGATGAAGAGCGGCGGTGGCCCAAAGGTCATCCATATCAGCTTCCAGTCGGCCACGGTCGAGCAGGTCTACCACCCCGATATCGAGGTGCTGGGCGACATCGGCCCCTCGGTGGATGCCCTGGCCAATCGGCTGGAGGGGCGCCTGACGGCCGATGAGGGCATGATCGAGCTGCGCCAGAACATCCTGGCCCGGCTCAACGACCGCGCGGAGGAGGACCGATTCCCGGTGACGCCGCAGCGGCTGGTGCATGACGTGCGCCAGTCCATGCCGGATGACGGCATCGTCTGCCTCGACAATGGCATGTACAAGATCTGGTTCGCGCGCAACTACCGCACACATGTCGCCAACACGCTGCTGGTCGACAATGCGCTGGCCACGATGGGGGCCGGCCTGCCGTCCGCCATGATGGCCGCGATGCTGTACCCGAAGCGGCGCGTCATGGCCGTGTGCGGCGATGGCGGTTTCATGATGAACTCGCAGGAGATGGAAACCGCCGTCCGGCTCGGGCTCAACCTTGTCGTAGTGATCCTCAACGACAGTGCCTACGGCATGATCCGCTGGAAGCAGGCGGTGGATGGCTTCGAGGATTTCGGGATGCGCTTTGGCAACCCTGATTTCGTGAAGTATGCCGAGGCCTACGGCGCGAAGGGCAGCCGGGTGACGGCCGTCGACCAGTTGGTGCCGATGATCGAAGCCGCCTTCGCGGGCGGCGGCGTCCACGTGCTGGACGTGCCCATCGACTATTCCGAGAACACCCGCGTGCTGGTTGATGAACTGCGCAACCGCACCCCGAACGTGGGCTGCGCATGATCGCCTCCGATGCCACCCCCTCAAGGAGTCCCGCATGCTGACCGTTGTACAGGCCTTCGACCGCGCCCCGATCGCAGAAATCGGCTTCGACACTGCCACCGCGCTGGAGCACAAGCTCAGCGCCGCCGAACGGGTCTTCAAGGACCGCGACGGCTGGCTCGCGCCGCACGCGCGCATCGCGATCCTGCGCAGGCTCGCCGGCTTGATGGACGCCAGGCGCGACCACCTCGCCCTGCAGATTGCCCGCGAGGGCGGCAAGCCGCTGCCGGATGCCATCATCGAGACCACGCGCGCCATCGATGGCGTCCACAACGCCGCCGATGAGCTGCGCAACTTTGCCGGCCGCGAAATACCGATGGGGCTGTCGGCAGCGTCGGAGGGACGCTGGGCGTTCACCACCCGCGAGCCCATCGGCATCGTGGCGGCGATCTCGGCCTTCAACCACCCGCTGAACCTCATCGTCCACCAGGTGGCACCGGCCATCGCGGTCGGTTGCCCGGTCATCATCAAGCCGGCCTCGGCAACGCCGCTGTCCTGCCTGGAATTCGTGGCGATGGTGCATGAGGCCGGGCTGCCCGAACCGTGGTGCCAGAGCTTCCTCCCGGAAGGCAACGACCTTGCCGAAGCGCTGGCCACCGACCGCCGCGTTGCGTTCCTGAGTTTCATCGGCTCGGCGCGGGTAGGGTGGTCGCTGCATGCCAAGCTGGCACACGGTGCACGTTCGGCGCTGGAGCATGGCGGCGTTGCGCCGGCCCTCGTCGACCGCAGTGCCGATCTGGCCAAGGTCATCGAGCCGATCGTCAAAAGCGGCTACTACCATGCGGGCCAGGTGTGCGTCTCCACGCAGCGCATCTTCGTCCACGACGCGGTTGCCGATGACTTCACCCAAGCCCTCATCGCCCGGGTCGAACGCCTGCGCACCGGCGATCCCACGCTGAAGGACACCGAGGTAGGCCCGCTGATCCAGCCACGCGAGGCGGACCGCGTCACCGAATGGATCGAGGAGGCCGTGCGCGGCGGCGCGCAGCTCGCCACGGGCGGCAAGCGCCTCTCGGAGACCACACTGCAGCCCACCGTGCTGCTCGATCCGGCCAGTGACGCGCGGGTGACCACGCAGGAAATCTTCGGCCCGGTGGTGGCGGTCTATCGCTACACCGACCTCGACGAGGCGATCGCGCGCGCCAACTCCCTGCCTACCGCCTTCCAGGCCAGTGTGTTCGCCCAGGATATCGACATCGCCCTGCGCGCCGCCAACCGGCTGGATGCCTCGGCCGTGATGATCAACGACCCCACGGCGTTCCGCACCGACTGGATGCCCTTCGCCGGCCGCCGCGAGTCGGGCTACGGCACCGGGGGCATTCCGTACACGATGCGGGACATGTCACAGGAGAAGATGATCCTGATGCGCAGGAGCTGAGCCCGGCGCGCGAAATGCGGAGCGCCGCCTACCGGCACTCCGCGTCAGCCCAACATCACCGTAGATGTGGCTCGGCCCGTTCTTCCGCGTAGGCTTTCAGTGAACGCATGGTTCGAGGAAGCCCTTCCCGAACCTGCCTGGCAACGCCTGGCCCGAACAGAAACGCAAGAGCGCCCGTGAACCACACGCGGTGGACAACTTCGGCGCCGCCGCTGGCCGGAGATACCGTGTGCTCGAAGTGCATGCGAAACAGAGGAATGTGGCCCTCTACAGTGAATGAACGACCCTCGGAACGCTCGGTGACAACCATCGGAACGCCCATGCCTTTGCTGGGAACTATCCGGCCCCTGGTTCCGACTGCGAATGGCCCATTGAGCTCGGCCTGCTTCGTATCCGGATCCCAAAGATGCCATCGATCGACCTCGCTCCAAATGTGGTCAATGACGCCAGGTGAGACTGCGATGAGGATGCGTTCTTCGATAAGCATAAGTGGGCAGGTCTCTATCCATGGTTACATGGCAGCAAGCATATCCCGCCCGTGCGCTCGCCATGCGCGCCTCCTGCCGACCGGCCTGGCTTAGAAGATCCATCCACTCAGCGGGCGTTGTTGGCCGCGCCCTGGTCATGCAGGCTGCGCAGCTTCTTCTTGTTGATCTTGCCGACGCTGGTGCGTTCTATCGCCTCCACGAAGCTGACCCGGTCCGGGATCGCGTAGCGGGAGATATCGCCTGAGCGGCTGCGCGCTGCGACCAGTTCGATGATCTCGGCTTCGGTCACCGCGCTGTTGGCATGGGTGACCACCAACGGCAGCGGTCGCTCGCCCCATTTCGCATCGCTGACGCCGATCACGGCGACCTCGCTGACCGCCGGATGCAGGGCAATGATGTCTTCCAGCGCGAGCGAGGAAATCCACTCGCCGCCCGTCTTGATCACATCCTTGATGCGGTCGGTGACGCGCAGGTAGCCGCCGGCGTCGATGTTGCCGATGTCTCCGGTATGCAGATAGCCGCCCGCCCATAGCGCCGCCGACGCATCCGGGTCGTGCAGATAGCCTTCGGTGAGCCAGGGCGCGCGCACCACCACCTCGCCGGTGGCGATGCCATCGTGGGCCACGTCGTTCATGGTGTCGTCCACGATCCGCAGGTCCACCAGCGGCACCGGGATGCCGGCCTTGGTCCGCAACGACAGCGCCTCAGCCGAACCCGCCACGGCCTCGGTATCTATCTGGGCAAGGGTGAGCAGGGGGCAGGTCTCGGACATGCCGTAGCCACCGAAAATGTCGATGCCGCGGGCCAGAGCCCGTTGCGCCAGTGCGCGGGGCAAGGCAGCGCCGCCGATGACCACTTTCCAGCCGCCAAGATCGGTCTGTGCAGCGGCGGGATGGTCGAGCAGCATATGCAGGATGGTCGGCACGCAGTGCGAGAAGGTCACCTTCTCGCACGCGATCAGCTCCAGCAGGCGGCCCGGCAGATAGCGGCCGGGATAGACCTGTTTGAGGCCCATCAGCGTGGCCACGTAGGGCAGGCCCCAGGCATGGACGTGGAACATCGGCGTGATCGGCATGTAGACATCGTCACGATGCAGGCGCCCCTGGCTGGCTGCACTGCCCAGGGCCGCCATCCCCGCCAGTGAGTGCAGCACCAGTTGCCGATGAGTGAAGTAGACCCCTTTGGGCAGGCCGGTGGTGCCGGTCGTGTAGAACGTGGTGGCGCGGGTGTTCTCGTCGAAGTCCGGGAAGTGGGTGATGGGCGTGGCCTCACGCAGGCCGGCTTCGTACTCGGCTGCGAAACCGGTCGGCAGCGGGCCATCGGCATCATCCAGCAGGATCCGGGTGCGCAGATCCGGCAGCTGTTCATCGATGCCTTCGAGCACCGGCAGGAACTCGCGATTGGCCAGCAGCACCCGCGCGCCACTGTGATTGAGCGTGTAGGCGATCTGTTCGGGAGCAAGGCGGACGTTCACCATCATCAGTACCGCACCGATCATCGGCACCGCGAAGTAACTCTCCAGGTAGCGGTTGCTGTCCCAGTCCATCACCGCCACGGTATCGCCGTGCTTCACCCCGAGCGACGTCAGCAAGCCGGCCAACTGGCCGATGCGCGCCTGCAAGGTGCGGTAGTCGAAGCGGACCGCTTCGCCGCACACTATCTCCTGCTCCGGACGCACCGCCAGTGGTGTATGCAGCAGCTGCTTGATCAGCAGCGGATACGCATGGGGCCCGGGGAGGGACGAGGACGCGGCGGTGGAGAGCGACATGGGGTTTTCCTGGGAGACAGCGCGTCAGCGGCCGGGACTGGCCTGGGGCGCGGGAATGGACAGGGTGTCGCGCAGCAGCGGGGCGTCCGCACGGGGTGTCGGGTGGATGAGCGCATCCCGTGGCAGAGCGCGGGCGGGATCCTCAAGGTGATCCCACACCTGGTCCAGGGCGGCGAACATGTAGGGCAGCAACGGCACGTAACGCGTCCGGTAGTCCGGGAAGCCCAACAGCGAGTCGAAGTGCTGGGCGTTGTCCACCCGCCAGTACGCAATCTGCGCTCCGGCACTGCGTGCGAGCGCCACGTAACGATCACTGGTCATCCCGATCGGCACCAGGCCGTCGTCGAGGCCATGGATGACCACGATCGGCAGGCCGCGGCGCGGGGCCTTGACCGCCGCCTCGGCGATGCCGGCGCGTACCCGCCGTGCATCGGCGCTGTCGGCACTGCCAAGCGCGCGCAGGCAATTCAAACCGTGCAGCGGATCCTCTGCCGACTGTGCCGCGCCACCGTCCACCAGCACCACGCCACTGCCCGGTGGGATGCCACTGCCTTCGCTCCACCAGGTGGAACGACCCTCGACAGCCGCCGGACCGGGGCTACCGTCAGCAGCGGCGGCCGAAAAGCTGTACGCACAGGGATGTTCGCCCGGGCCGTAGCGTCCATAGGCCGATGCGTAGGTCACCGCGATCGCGCGCCACAGATCGAACCCGGTCGGAAACGCGCCGGCGCGGAGGGCGCCGTCGCTCAGCCCTGCGTCGGCAAGCTGCTGGCGTGCAGACTGTGCCTGTGCCGCGGTGTCATCACCCTGGACCCATCCGCCGGACTTCAGCAGGGCGCAGCGCTGCGCGCCTGCCGGTGCTCCCTGTGACTGCAGGGGTGGCTGTGGCAGATCATCGAGTGCCAGCAACGCACAGGGCATCAGCAGCGCCGATCGGGTAACGAAATCGTACAGCGGTGGCGCGCCCGCGACCGACACGTTGGGCTCGCCCGCCACCATCGCATCGAACCCGGCGCCCTCGATCTCCGCCGCACGCAGCACGGCACCACCGCCATTGGATACGCCCACCCCCAGCGTGCGCGTCGTCGCCGTGGTAAAGGGAGCGGAGCGGGGGTAGGCGCGGTCCAGTGCCTGCAGCCCGAACTGCAGTGCCTGCAGCAGATGTCGGCCCCAGTCCGCCTCGGGGTTGTCTCCCGAATGCGCGTGTTTGAACGCAACGCCGTGCGCGGCCGCCGTGGCTGCGGGCACGAAGGCCAATGGGCCCTCGCCAGCAGGCGTGCCGTCGGCCTGGACGCCGATGCGGGCGTCGAGGTCGTAGTAGTCGCTGCCGGCGCCCTTGTCGGTGTAGGCGACGGCGCACCCATGGGCCAGGCCCCAGCTCCCGGCAACCGCAATCGCGCCGTAGATGCCACGCGAGCCGGACGAGGCGGCGACGACCAGGCAGCGTCTGGAGGTATCGAAGGTGTCGGGCACCTGCACCAGCACGCGATGGGGATGGCGGGCGCCGGGGACGCGCGCGTAGGCCGAGAACTCGCGCCCCGGGGCCGGCTGCAGGCTGCCGTAGACATCGCCGAAGCCACCGCCCGGGGTCAGGTCGGCGATGCCGCGCCAACTGCTCCAGATCGCGCGGCGCCGTGCTTCCCCGGCCGTCGGTCGCGCTGGGCTGACGAATGCCGGTGCGGTGGCCAAGCGCAGTGCATCGATTCCCAAGCCTGCCGTCAGCAGGTCATCGTTGCCGCGATGCGTGGTTTCCCGCCACTGTTCGAACACCGGCGCGGCACCATCCGCACGGGGTTGGGCGGCATGGGCAACGGCGAGGCACCCCGACAACAGCGGCAGCGCGGCGTACAGCAGTACAACGGGGCGACGGATGTTCATGGCGCCACACTAGCAAGCCGGTCGGGACGCGCCAGCGTACCTAGGTACCCGTGCCCGATCGCGGACGATTTGCTAACCTCGGCTGGACATGCCGACCCTGCTCATTGCCGATGACCACCCCTTGTTCCGCGCTGCGCTGCATCGCGCGGCCGAGGAGGCGGTGGTCGATCTGCAGATCAGCGAGGCCGATTCACTGCACAGCGTGCTGGAAGCGATCGAGCACCAGCAGATCGACCTGATGCTGCTGGACCTGCATATGCCGGGCAACCACGGGCTTGCCGGGCTGGCGACCATACGTGCATTGCAGCCTGGGTTGGCGATCATCATCGTCTCGGCCAATGAAGAGCCGCACGTCATCCGCCGCGCGATCGACCTGGGTGCGGCAGGCTACCTGCCCAAGAGTTCGGGGCTGACCGATCTGCAGTCTGCGCTGCAGTCCGTGCTGGAAGGTGAGCGCTGGATCCCGGCGATGCTGCGAGAGCCGGTGGCGCGGGTGGCGCCCTTCAGCAAGGACGCCGATCTTGCCGCGCGCCTGGCCAGCCTGTCTCCGCATCAATACAAGGTGCTCAGCCTGGTGGCCGAAGGACTGCTCAACAAGCAGATCGCCGACCGGCTGGGCGTGCAGCTGCGCACCGTCAAGGCGCATATGACCCGCATCATGGGCCGCCTGGGGGTGCGCAATCGTGCGCAGGCCATCCGCGTGCTGCACGAAATGGGGTTGACCGATCCATCCCGACAGCTCGAAGCGGCACAGGACGCCTGATCCGCGGCACGGACATCGCTTGGCCAGCGCATTGCCGGGGCCTCAGGGCGTTGCCGTGCCCGGCTTGGCCAACAGGTGATTGATGGCCCAGCGCAGCGCCAAAGGCTTGAATGGTTTGTTCAGCAGCGATAGACCCACCTCGCGCACCGCGTCGCGCGTGTCACCGACGGTATCGGCGCTGAGAATCACGGTCGGCCGCGGGCCATGGACGGCAACCAGCCGTTTCCAGAGCGCGACGCCGGTATCGCCATCGTCGAGGTGGTAGTCGAACAACCACAACGCGGCTTCGTGCGCCGACGCCTCCAGCGCGCTCGGGTCGCACACTGCAATGACGTCGCAACCCCAGGAGAGCAGCATCTGCCGCATGGCCTCCAGCGCGTCCGGATCGTTATCGACCACCAGCACCCGCAGGCCCTTGATGGCGCTGCTGCCGCTGGCGGCGGGCTCCGTTCGTGGTGTTGCGGGAGGCACTGACCGCGCCACGGTGATGGAGAAGGCCGAGCCGCGCTCGAGCACGCTGTGCAGGTGCAGCGGCGCATGCAGCAGGGCGGCGATCCGGTGCGCAATGGTCAGGCCAAGACCCAAGCCTTGCCCGATGCTGCGGTCACCGCGATGGAACTCCTCGAACACCACCGCCTGCTGCGTCGGCGCGATGCCGGGTCCACTGTCATGCACCCCGATCAACAGCCCGTGGCCCTGGCGACGCACCCCCAGCAGGACACCACCGGCGCGGGTGTAGCGGATGGCATTGGCCAGGAAGTTCTGCAACACGCGGCGCAGCAGCAAGGGGTCGCTGTGCACCCAGGCGCGGGTGCGCACATAACGGAACTGCAGGCCGTGCGCGGCGGCCAGCACGGCGAACTCCTGCGCCAGCGGATCCAGCACGGTGGACAGCGCGAACGGGCGCGGATCGGCGACCAGCCCGCCGGCCTCCAACCGTGAAATATCCAGCAGGCCCGACAGCAGGTCGTCGGTGGAGTCCAAGGCGCCACGGATCTGGCGAAGGAAGCTGTCCAGGAACTCGGAGTCGATGTGCTGCGACATCGCATCGGTCAGCAACTGCGCCGCGTGCAGGGGCTGGATCAGATCGTGGCCGACCGCCGTCAGGAAGCGGGTCTTGGCCACGTTCGCGCGCTCGGCTTCGTGCACGGCCAGCTCCAGCCTGGCCGTGCGGTCCTGCACGCGGCGCTCCAGGGTCTCGTTGCTGCGCTTGAGTGCGTCCTCGGCCCGGCGGAAGGCAGTGACGTCGGTGAATGTCGCCACGTAACCACCCCCCGGCATCGGGTTGCCGCGGATCTCGACGATCGTGTCATCCGGGAAGATCCGTTCGGACAGATGCGGCGTGCCGCGCCGCATGTGCACCACGCGGCGCTGCAGTGCCTTGTCGGGCGTGTCGCCGGGGGTGTCGCCGATTTTCAGTTGGCCCAACGCCCACGCCGTGAGGTTGACCACCGGCTGCCCCACCTGCAGCAGCTCCGGGGGGAACTTGAACAATGCGGCATAGCGGCTGTTCCATGCCACCAGCTGCAGCTGCGCGTCGACCACGCTGATGCCCTGGCTCATGTTCTCCAGCGCCGCTTCCAGCAGGCGCTGGTTGAAGCGCAGCACCTGGGTGGCTTCGCCCACCGCGCGGGTGACCGCGTCCAGGGGCGCGGCGCCGCCATCGCGTGCGGCTTCCACCAGCAGCCGCGCCATGCCCGCACCCACCACGGCGGTCAGTTCACGTTCGATGGCGGTGACCCGGTCGTCATCCAGCATCTGCCCGGCGTGCCCGTCCATCAGCTGCCGTGCCCGCTCCTGGCCGAGGAAGCGACCGGCGGTCTTGCGCAACGACGCCGCCGCCACCGCGTCGCGCTGTCGCGGCAGCGAGGGACGTACCGCACGCGACACCAGCACGACGGTCACCAGGTTGACCGCCAGACTGGCGCCCATGCTGATGGCGATATGGCCCGGTTGCGGACGCAACGAGAACATCGCCAGCCAGTGCAGCCCGCCCGGGTTGGCCGACGGCGGTGGGGTCGGGACCACCATCGGCAGCAGCACCAGCCACAGCCAGACCAGCAATCCCAGCACGATGCCGGCGATGATCGCCGGGGAGGGCGTGCGCGGGCGGTACACCGCCAGCAGCACCGCCGGTGCCAACTGCGAGAGCGCGGTGAACGACATCAGGCCGAAATCGCTGAGTGCCTCGGTGCCGCTCATCGCGCGGCTGTACAGCCACGCCATCAGGAAGACGGCGAGGATGCCGGCGCGGCGGAAGGCCAGCACGCGGGGACGCAGGTCGGCACCGGCGTTGACGCCATGGACGCCTCCCAGCAGCCGTGACCCCACGCCATGGTTGCCGAGCATGATCGACAGGGTCAGCCCGGACAGGATCATCATGCCGGTGGCGGCGCTCAGACTGCCCAGGTAGGCCAGCAAGGCCAGCAGGTGGTGCCCTCGCGCCTGCGGCAGGGCCAGCACGTACAGATCGGGCGACACCGAGGGCGGCAGCTGCGCGGCACCGGCCAGCGCCATCGGCACCGACGGCAGTCCGATCAGCAGCAGATACACCGGGAACAGCCAGCGCGCCGTCTTCAGGTCCGACGACTGGCGCAGCTCGACCACACCCACATGGAACTGATGGGGCAGGGTGAACGCAGCCATCGCACCGAGTGCCACCATGGTCAGGTAGTCCGGCAGGACCGCTGGCGGCGGCAGCTCAGCCATCTTCTCAAGCAGGGGCGTGCCCACCTGCTGCACCGACAGCCCGGCATACAGGCCGATGGCCAGCAGCGCCGCCAGTTTCAACAGTGATTCCAGGCCCAGCGCGACCACGATGCCGCGGTTGTGCTCGGTGGCCGACGCCTTGCGCGCACCGAACAGGGTGGTGAACGCCGCCATCGTCAGCGCGAACCAGAACGACATGTCCAGCTGCCACCCGACGGGCGCGAATTGATCGCCGAGCAAGGTGCCAAGCCCTTGGCTGACCGCTTTGAGCTGCAGTGCGATGTAGGGAATGATGCCGAACAACGCGACCAGGGTGATGGTGGCACCCAGCCCTTGATCGGCACGCAGCCGCGCGACCACCAGATCGGCGATGGTCGCGCTGTTGTGCTGCTTGGCCAGTCGTCCCAGCCGCGCCAGGAACGGCAGGCCGAAAGCGAAGATCAGCGCCATGCCGATCAGCGTCGGCGGGATCGGGAAGCCCCATTGCACGCCCTGCGAGGCTGCCCCGTAATACGTCCATGCGGTGCAGTGCACGCCCAGCGACAGCGCATAGATGGCGGGCCATGCCTTCGTGAGGCGGTGCCCCTGGCGTTCGCCCCACAGCGCGACGCCGAACAACAGTACGGTCCACGCGATGCAGGCGAACAGGACGATGGAGGGCGTCAACATCGCTCCAGTGTAGAGAGAACCGCAGCCGGCGTGCAGCACGCCAGCCATGCGGTGTGGGGCGGAGCGGGACTAGCCGGCGACGATCAACGACAGCTGCTCGGCGACCAGTGCCACCTCGCCGCCGGGGACCACTTCCACGGTCTTGTGCTGGGTCAGCAGCCACTGACCCGGCTGGCGCGCTTCCAATGACACCAGCCGCGAGCGCACCCGCACCTCCGAGCCGCTGGGCACCGGCGCCAGGAAGCGCACCTTGTTCAACCCGTAGTTCAGTACATGGGCGATGCCGGGGAAGCCGACCAGGGCGGCCACATCCTCTTCGACAGTGAGCGAGAGCAGGAGGAAGCCATGCGCGATGGTCTGCCCGCCCGGCAACCCGGCCGCTGCGCGGACCGGATCGACGTGGATCCAGTTGTGGTCACCGGTGGCGTCCGCGAACGCATCGATGCGCGGCTGCGCGATCCGCATGACGCCGCCCAGCCGCTCGTGGGCCGCCCATTGCTGCAGGGCCTGCAGGGCGGCAGGCAGCGCTTCGCTCGATGCAGCGGCAGTCATCGCACACGCTCCAGCAGGGCCAGGATCGCGTCACGCGCCGCCGGTTCGGACAAGGTCGGCGCATGGCCCACCTCCGGCACCTCGACCAGACGGGCGTTCGTCGATGTCGCGGCCATCTGCCGTGCCACATCGGCAGGCAGGATGTCCGACAACGCGCCACGCACCACCAGCACCGGCACGCGTGCCGTCAGCCCACGCACCGCGCGCCACAGCACCGGGCGCAGCAGCCACAGCACCCACGGCCGGGTCGTGCGGATCACCGCCGGATCGTAGTCCAGCACCAGCATCCCATCCTCGCGCTGGCGGAAGGTGCGTGAGGCCATCGCCCGCCAGTCCTCGGCGGTGAAGCGGGGGAACGCGGCCTTGCCGATGGATTCCACGTAGGCGGTGGCCTGCGCCGGATCCATCGGCGGCACGGGCTTGCCGGCGTACTTGCCGATCCGTGCCAGGGCGTCGCGCGGCACCTTGGGGCCGGCATCGTTCAATACCGCGCCGGCGATAAGTCCGGGCGCACGGGAGGCGAGGGTGATGGTCACCAGCACGCCCAGCGAAGTACCGATGAACACGGCCTTATCGATGTTCTGCGA
The DNA here is from genome assembly GCF_039673115.1 of Stenotrophomonas sp. TWI1183. Taxonomy (NCBI): domain Bacteria; kingdom Pseudomonadati; phylum Pseudomonadota; class Gammaproteobacteria; order Lysobacterales; family Lysobacteraceae; genus Stenotrophomonas; species Stenotrophomonas sp. TWI1183. Next base: position 41,692 of record NZ_JBDJKZ010000024.1, on the reverse strand, counting down.
GCGTAGCAGCGCCACCATGTCGTCGGCATACGCCCGTGGGTTGTAGCCGGACGGGTCCGGCGCGCGTTCTGAACCTGCGCGCCCGCGCAGGTCGACAGCGATCACGCGCCAACCGGCCGCGGTCAGTGAACCGGCCAGCGCATCGAAATCGGCGCCGTTGCGGGTCAGACCGGGGATACAGACCACCGTGCCCCGGGGCGCTTGCCCCGCTTGTGGCGCATGGTCGCGCGCGTGCAGGCGCAGGCCATCGTCACTGTTCCAGTACAGATCATCGTAAGACGGCGTCATGCAGGTGATTCCTAGAAATCGTAACGGGCACTGAGACTATATTGGCGCGGCGGACCATAGAACCCGATCAGCGTGCCGACAGCCGGGATGTTGTAGCCGGTGGTCCGATACGCCTTGTCGGCCAGGTTGGTGCCCTGCAGCGAGAACGTCCAGGCCTCATCGAGCTTCCAGATCACACCGGCGTTGACCAGTCCGTAGCCGTCCTGGCGGATCACCGGGCTGAGGTCGGTGGTCGGCCACACTTCACTCTGGTAGCTGTAGCTCACGCGTGCGGACAGATTGCCGCCGCGGGCCAGCTCGGTGCGGTACTCCACGTTCAACGCGCCCGAGAAGTCCGGTGCGTTGGTGAACTTCATCTGGTCGGCGACGTTGACGCCGCGATCCAGGTATTCGTCGTACTTGGCGTCCAGCCAGGCCAGGTTGCCCGAGATCAACCAGTGCTGGCTGGGCAGGTACTGGTACTCGATCTCCAGACCATTGATGGTGCCGGAGCCGGCATTGGTGAAGTCGCCGAAGAAGCCGTCATCCACGCCATCGCCATTGGTATCGATGCCGGTGAACACGGACAGCTGGATGTCCTTGTACTTGTTGTGGAAGGCCGAGAGGTTCAGGAACAGACGCTGGTCGAGGAAGGCCATCTTGCTGCCTATCTCCAAACTGTCGACGGTTTCGTCATCGAACGGCTCGGCCGAGCGCGGCACCGCCACGGCGTTGGCGCGGATGTTGTAGCCGCCCGACTTGAATCCCCGCGTGGCAAGACCGTAGACCATGATGTCCGGCGTGACCTGATAGTCCAGAGAGACCTTCGGCGAGACGTTCTTGAAGTTGGTCTTCTTGTCGAAATCCGCCGTCACGGCGACCGGCCGGCTGAAGGTCGGATCGGAATAGAGGCGGTTCAGCACGATCGCGCGCTTGTCTTCGTCGGTGTAGCGGGCGCCTGCGTCAAGCTTGAGCCTGCTGGTCAGGTCGAAGGTCCAGTCCGCATACAGCGCGATGCTGTCGGTCAGCACCTTGCCCTGGTTGTCCGCGAACTGCGCGCTGAAGTAGTTGTTCTGGATCTGACCACCGGCTTCACCGCTGAACTGGTAGAGGCCCACGACGCCGCGCACACGGCCCCCCGCATCGTAGTTGAGCTGCACCTCGTTGCTGACCTGGTTGTCGTTGTAGGTACCGCCAACGTCGGCCAGCTTCACCGGCGTACTGTCGAAGTCGATGTTAGCCTCGCTGTCCGATTCGCGCTTGGCCACCACGTACTTCAGCGCCACGTCCTCGCTGGGTCGCCAGTTCACCGTCGCCGAGGCGCCCTTCGTCTCCACGCTGTTGAGGTTGCGCATGCCCGAACGGATGTCGTAGCGGTCATCCATCGGCGGGTACGCCCGCAGGAACGGGTTGGGTGCCAGCATCCTGGAACCCCGCATGCCCGACTGGTCATCGACCCAGTCCAAGGCGAACTGCACGTCGAGATCGTCGCCCGCGTACGCACCCAGGTTCAAACGCGCGGCATTGATCTGCTTGTCGCTGACCGGCTGGCCGTTGAACGTGTTCTCGCCGAAGCCGTCACGATTCATGCTGGCCACCGCCACGCGGGCACGCAGGCCACTGTCCGGCCCGCCCAGCGGCCCACCGATGGCCGCCTTGGCATCCAGCTGGTTGTAGTTGCCCGCGGTGATCTGGGCGAACCCTTCGGTCTGGGTCGGCAGGCCACGCGAGATGTACTTGATCGCACCGCCGATGGTGTTCTTGCCATACAGCGTGCCCTGCGGGCCGCGCAGCACCTCGATGCGCGATACGTCGAACACATCCAGCAGCGCACCCTGCGGGCGCGCGATGTAGACGTCGTCCAGGTAGATGCCCACGCCCGGGTCAGCCCCCCAGGTCGGGTCGGATTGGCCGACGCCGCGGATGTACGCCGTGACCGTGCTGCTGGCACCGCGTGCAGCGTAGATGGTCAGGTTGGGCACCTGTCCGTCCAGGTCGCTGATGTCCTGCACGTTCATCCTGTCCAGGGCTTCGGCGGTGAAGGCCGTGACGGCCACCGGGACTTCCTGCAGTGTTTCCTCGCGCTTGCGCGCGGTGACCGTGATGCTGTCCAGCGTGGTGGCCGATGCGGTCCTGCCCGCCGATGGCGCGGCCTGTGGTGCGTCCTGCGCCAGTACCGGCCCGGAGGCCAACAGCGTGCCGATCATCAGGCTCAAACAGTTCCGCTTCATTCGGTCCTCCCCCCAGGCATGTGCATTGCAGATGGCCCATTGCCACCCCTGGAGCCTAGGCTAGCGGTGCCGGGGTACACCGGCGAGTGGACCTAGGTCCAGTCGGCAGCGACCGCCAGATCGGGATACTGGGCGCATCCTCAGCGGGACGCGCCGAATGTCGTTATTGATCGTACTTGCAGCACTGGGCTTCCTCATCCTGGCCGCCTACCGGGGTTACAGCGTGATCCTGATCGCGCCCATCGCCGCGCTCGGCGCCGTGCTGCTGACCGACCCCTCGCTGGTGGCACCGATGTTCACCGGCTTGTTCATGGACAGGATGGTCGGTTTCCTCAAGCTCTACTTCCCGGTGTTCCTGCTGGGCGCCGTGTTCGGCAAACTCATCGAACTGTCCGGATTTTCCCGCTCCATTGTCGGTGCGGCGATCCGGTTGTTCGGGCCGCAGCGGGCGATGCTGTCCATCGTGCTGGTCTCGGGCCTGCTCACCTATGGCGGCGTGTCGCTGTTCGTGGTGGTGTTCGCGGTCTATCCGTTCGCCGCCGAGATGTTCCGCCAGAGTGACATCCCGAAGCGCCTGATTCCGGCCACGCTGGGCGTGGGCGGCTTCAGCTTCACCATGGACGCGCTGCCCGGCACGCCGCAGATCCAGAACATCATCCCGACCACGTTCTTCGGCACCGATACCTGGGCGGCCCCGGTGCTGGGCACGCTCGGCAGCGTCTTCGTGCTTGCGGTGGGCATGACCTACCTGGAGTGGCGCCGCCGGGTCGCGCTGCGCAACGGCGAGGGGTACGGCGATTCGGCCACCCTGATGAACGAGCCGGCACCGTTCACCGGCACCCATCTGGCGCATGCGGGCATTGCCATCCTGCCGCTGGTGCTGGTGTTCGTCTCCAACAAGCTGTTCACGCTGGGCATGCCGCACTGGTATGGGGCCGAGCACAGCTTCGTGCCATCGGTACTGGGCAGTTCCGTACCGGTGGTGCAGGACGTGGCGAAGATCGGGGCGATCTGGGCCGTCGTCGGTGCGCTGCTGGTCGGCATCCTGTCGGTACTGGCGCTGGCCTGGCGACCGGTGGTGACGAAGTTCGCCGAGGGCACCAAGGCCGCGATCGGCGGTGCGGTGCTGGCCGCCATGAACACCGCGTCGGAATACGGCTTTGGTGCGGTGATCGCCGCACTGCCGGGTTTCATGGTCGTGGCCAACGCGCTGGGCTTCATCAAGGATCCTCTGCTGCACGAGGCGGTCACGGTCACCGGCCTGGCCGGCGTCACCGGCTCGGCGTCCGGCGGCATGAGCATCGCCCTGGCTGCGATGTCGGACACCTTCATTGCCAATGCGCAGGCCGCCGGCATCCCGATGGAGGTGCTGCATCGCGTCGCCGCGATGGCCTCGGGCGGCATGGACAGCCTGCCGCACAACGGTGCCGTCATCACCCTGCTGATGGTGACCGGGCTGACCCATCGCCAGGCCTACAAGGACATTTTTGCCGTGACCGTCATCAAGACCCTCGCGGTGTTCGTGGTGATCGGCATCTACTACGCCACCGGCTGGGTCTGACGGCGGCGTCGCAACACCCTACCCACAACTCACGCATGAGGATCTGGCGATGACATCTGGAATCGATTCGATCAAGGCGGCACTTCTGGTGGTGTGCATCTGGCTGGCAACGGCGGGCAGCGCCCTTGCGACAGGCCCCGCTGGGCATTGGGATGTGGGCCTCTACGGCAATGTGTCCGGCAGCCGCGAGTACCAGGTGTGGGTGCCGGCCGGCTACCAGGAAAGCCAACCCTTGCCCCTGCTGCTGGTGCTGCACGGCTGCGTCAACGGGCCGAACCTGATGGGCGAGGCATCGGGCTTCAACGAGGTGGCCGATACGGAAGGTTTCATCGTGGTCTTCCCCCGCCAGAACGTCACCGCCAATCCCGCACGCTGCTGGAACTGGCAGTTGCCGATCAACCAGGCGCGGGGCAGTGGCGAGGCATCGATCCTGGCCGGAATCGTGGGCCAGGTGAAGGCGGGCTACAACATCGATCCGCGCCGGGTCTACGTCACCGGCATTTCCGCCGGTGGGGCGATGACCTCAATCATGCTGGCGTGCTACTCGGACGTGTTCGCCGCTGGCGCGGTGCATTCCGGCGGCATGTACAAGGGCGCCACCACGGTGTCGGGTAGCGCCTACGCGCTGTTGGCGGGCAGCATCTACTCCCCCGACAGCAACGGACGGCTCGCGTGGCAGTGCTCGGGCTCACCCTCGCCGCGACCGATGCCGGTACTGGTGTTCCATGGCAGCGCCGATGCCACGGTCAACCCGGTGAACGGACAGCAGGCCGTGCGCCAGTTCCTGCAGACCAATGACCTGGCCGACGATGGCGTGGACAACGATTCGGTGAAGTATGTGCCGACGAGCACTTTCCAGGGCCAGGTGCCCGGCGGGCGCGCTTACACGGTGGACACGTACACCTATGGGGGCAGGACGCTGGCCCAGCATTATGTGGTGCAGGGGATGGGGCATGCCTGGAGCGGCAGCCAGTCCGGGTTACCGTTCACCGATCCGAAGGGGCCGGATGCCACGCTGATTACCTGGCTGTTCCTGAGGGATCAGCAGCGTTGAAGGCGCGGACCGAAGGCCCGCTCAGAGGGCGGGGAGGGGCGCCCGATCTACCCGGGATACCGGACGATGGAGCCCCGGAGAATGTACTTTCGGATGCCTGACACCTGTCACTTGTGATGGGTCGGTGCAAAGCGAGAATGGAGCCATTCCCGCGCGGCGTTGCATCGCCGGCACCGACCCACATCAAGGACTCCCCGTGATCATGCTGCAGCACCTAATCTCGAATACCCCTGTGTGGGTCTGGGCGCTTCTGGTCTTCCTGGTCAGCCGCGGCATCGCTGCCATGAAACCCGGTGAAACCTCGCTCACGAAACTGGCCATCGTGCCGGCCCTCTTCACCGCCTGGGGAGCCTGGTCGCTCGGCCACCGTTTCGGCGGTTCCTGGGAGGCGTGGGCCGAGTGGCTGGTCGGCATCGGGGCGGGCATGGCCCTTGGGTGGATGCTGCTGCGACGCGCAACGCTCACCCTCAACGCGTCCACGGGGAAGGTGTGGCGCAGCGCGGACTACAGCCTGCTGCCGCTGCTGCTGGTCACGTTCGCGGTGAAGTACGGTTTCGAGGTTGCGCTCTCCGCGTCTCCTTCACTGAGCGCCGATGGCAGTTTCCGCGCGGCCTACCTGCTGTTGTCGGGCGGTTTCACCGGCATCTTCATTGGCAAGTACGTGCGATACCTGCGCGCCGCGCGGCTTGCCATGCCAAGCGGAAAGCTGGAAGCGGCGGGCTGAGCCTGTGAAGCCCTGGCCGACGTGGAACCGGGGCACCCGTGGGGTCAGGGCAGGGCGCGTCGATCCATTCACACGCAGCGGCCTATATTCGCCGCTGTGACGACGCACGCTGCGGCCGAAGTGGAGGCTGTCCCATGACAACCCGACGCTTGCTTGGCATTACGCTGATGGCCGCAGTGGCGATGGCCACAGCTCCCGCCTGGGCCGACCCGCCGCACCACGCACGGGGCAATGGCCCACCCCCTCACGCCGGCGGCCCCCACAACCGCGATGCCCCACCGCCGGGATGGCAGAAAAAGGCATGGCGACGCGGGGAGAGGCTGCCTTGGGCTGAGGTCGACCGCCGCTACTGGGTGGACGACTACGCGCACTATCGTCTGCGGGACCCTGGTCGCGGTCATCGCTGGGTTCGACAGTCGGATACCGAGTACCTGCTGGTGGAGATCGCAACAGGCGTGATCATCGACGCACTGCACCGATAGGAACACGCCCCCCGGCTGGCCGCCACGGCGGGTCGTGGCGTCACACGGTCAAACTGCCCCAGCCCTCGCCTCGATGAGGTCGGGCTGGGGTTTGGCGCGAGGGGAAAGAGGTCGCTGTTGACCTGAATCGCGGTTGAGGTAATAGGCTGGTCAGCCAGCTTCCTCAGGATGGTTCTCCCATGTCGTTGCCGATGTCGATCTGGCTGTTCCAATCCGTCTACGCGATGGGCTTGACTGTCTGGCTGGCAATCGCCGTCATCGACAACATCAGAGCATTCCGCGAACTGGCCGGTGCGGTGGGCCTCACCCTGTCCATGGCACTGCTGCGGCAGGCGCCGCCGGTTGAGACCGCGCTTGCGACGCGTGCGGTGACGTCCAGTGTCCTGAGCAGAAGCGCAGCACTTGCGCTGCTGGCCCTGAAGCTCCTGGCGCTTTCAGCGATGGCGGTGGGATGCTGTCTGCTTCTGTTTGCGAGTGGCATTGATCAGGCCCGGCCGTGGTTGAACCTGGCGCTGAGCCTCTTCAGCCTCCTGCTGCTCGCCATGCACCTCGGCGGACTCTGGTTTGCGTACTGGATCCGTCAGGACGACCTGCAGCGCGGGCACCTGATGCTGCTCGTCTGGATCCTGGGCGCATTCTTCCTGTTCAACGGGTCATGGGCGTGAGCGCTAGGCATCCCGTTTGAGCCACGCGACCAGCGCCGAGAATGCCGGCGAGGATTGCCGACGGTTCGGATAGTAGAGGTGATAGCCGGGGAAGGGCACACACCATTTGTCCAGGACGGCCACCAGCCGCCCCTCGGCAATGTGATCGGCCACCATGGGCTCGGGCGCATACGCCAGGCCCAGCCCGTCGAGTGCGGCATTGATGACGTGCACCATGCTGTTGAACACCAGCGGCCCGTCGCCACGCACGGTGAACTCCTTGCCCTTTTCCTCGAACTCCCAGGCATAGATGGACCCGTTCGGGCGGTGCCGGATGTTCACGCAACGGTGGCGCGTGATGTCGGCGGGTTTCCTGGGCTTGGGATGCGTCTCGAAGTAATCGGGAGACCCCACCACGACCAGCCGCCAATCCGGACCCACCCGGACCGCGATCATGTCCTTGCTCAGCGCCTCGCCCAGCCGGATGCCGGCGTCGAAGCGCTGTTCCACCACATTGGTGAAGCCGTAGTCGACATAGAACTCGAGCGTGATGTCCGGATACTCGGCGAGGAACCCGGCCAGGCGGGGACGGATGATGGTCTCCATGGAGTCGTCCGTGCAGGAAATCCGCAGCGTCCCGGCCGGGCGGTCGCGCAGGTCGCCGAGTGCCTCGACGCTTGCGCCGATGGCCTCGAAGTGCGGGGCGATGGAGCGCATCAGGCGCTCGCCTGCCTCGGTCGGGGCGACATTGCGCGTGGTCCGGGCCAGCAGCCGGATGCCCAGGCGCTCTTCCAGCAGCCGCATGGAATGGCTCAGCGCAGACGGTGTGACGCCCAGGCGGGCCGCCGCCTTGGTGAAACTCTGCTCCTGCGCCACCACCAGGAAGGCTTGCAGGTCGTTGGTCTTCACTGCGCTCATGGGCCAATTGTGAGCTCAACTCAGTAATGCATCAACTTCCAGCCGGCTTATCGCGGTAACGGCCCGGGCCTATCGTGGCGTCCTCACTCCTCCAGAGGCGGTCCGCATGAAACCCACCACGCTGCTGCTGGCACTGCTCGCCAGCCTCCTCGTTCCACATTCCGCGTGGGCTTCTGACGCGCCAGCGGCCACCAGGACCACGGGGGCGGACAATTTCTACAGGAGCGACCGGGTGACCGGCGAGCGCGTCCGGTTCAAGAACCAGTACCAGATGGAGGTGGTGGGCACGCTGTACCGGCCCAAGGGTCTGGGACGCGATAGCCGCGCGCCGGCCGTGGTGGTCGGTCATCCGATGGGCGCGGTGAAGGAACAGAGCTCGCAGCTGTACGCACAGAAGCTGGCCGAACAGGGCTTCGTGACGCTCGCGATCGACCTGTCCTTCTGGGGTGAAAGTGCGGGCGCGCCGCGTCACCTGGTATCGCCGGAAATCTATTCGGACGACATCAGTGCGGCCGTGGACTTCCTGAGCACGCAGTCGTTCGTGGACCCGGAACGGGTGGGCGGCCTGGGCATCTGTGGCAGCGGCAGCTTCGTGATCAGCGCAGCGAAGATCGACCCGCGGATCAAGGCCATCGCGACGGTCAGCATGTATGACATGGGCGCCGCCGTGCGCCAGGGGCTGAATAATGCGCAATCGCTGGAGCAGCGGAACCAGATGATCCAGGCGGCCGCGCAGCAGCGTCTGGTGGAGTTCAAGGGCGGGCAGCGCGTGTATGTGCCCGGGACCGTGAACACGCTCGAGCCCGATACCCCGGACGTGCAGCGCGAATTCTTCGACTTCTACCGCACGCCGCGCGGCGCTTACGCGGCCGCCGGCGAGCGCCCTGAACTGACCACGCAGCCGCTGTTCAGCAGCCTGGTCAAGTTCATCAACTTCCATCCGTTCAACGATATCGAGACCCTTTCGCCACGGCCGATGCTTTTCATCTCCGGCGACACCGCGCACTCCCGTGAGTTCAGCGAAGACGCGTACCGGCGGGCCGGCGAACCGAAGGAGCTCTACTGGGTGAAGGGTGCCGGGCACGTGGACCTGTATGACCGCGCCGACCTGATTCCGTTCGCCAAGCTGACGACGTTCTTCCAGCAGAGCCTGGCCGGGAAATGAGTCGTCCCGACACCACCGTGGACAAGGGCAACTGGGGCGGCGTGCTCGCCATGACGCTGTGCGTCTTCGCGTTGATCGCATCCGAATTCATGCCGGTGAGCCTGCTTACACCCTTGGCCGCGGACCTTGGCGTGACCGAGGGCCTTGCCGGCTATGGGATTGCCATCTCGGGCGCCTTCGCGGTGTTGACCAGCCTGTCGATCTCCCGGCTGGCCGGGACCATCGACCGCAGAACGTTGCTTCTTACGCTGACTGCGTTGATGGCGGTGTCGGGTCTGGTCGTGGCGCTGGCCCCCAACTATCCGGTCTACATGATCGGCCGTGCGCTGATCGGCGTGGTGATCGGTGGGTTCTGGTCACTGTCCGCGGCGACCGCCATGCGGCTGGTGCCCCCAGCGCAGGTGCCCCGCGCATTGGCGATCTTCAACGGCGGCAACGCGCTGGCAACGGTGATCGCCGCGCCGCTGGGCAGCTACCTGGGCGGTGTGATCGGGTGGCGCGGGGCATTCCTGTGCCTGCTGCCGGTGGCGGCTGTCGCGCTGGCGTGGCAGTGGGCCTGCCTGCCGTCCATGGCAGCGGAGCGCAGGCAGCCACAACGCGGCGTGCTCGTGCTGCTCCGGCGGCGGGTGGTGGCGCTGGGCATGACCGCGTGCGGCGCCTTCTTCATGGGCCAGTTCGCCTTGTTCACCTATGTGCGACCGTTCCTGGAACGGGTTACCAACGCGGGTGATGCCACTGTCCCGCTGGTGCTGCTGGCCATCGGTGTAAGCGGCCTGGTCGGGACACTCGCCATCGGGGCGTTCCTCAGGCGCGGGCTCTACCGCACGCTGGTGACGGTTCCTGCCTTGATGGCGGTGATCGCCGCGGCACTGGTTCCGCTGGGTCCGCAGCTGTGGCCGACGGCCGCACTGCTTTCAGCATGGGGCCTGCTGGCCACGGCGGCACCGGTGGGGTGGTGGAGCTGGCTGGCGCGCACCTTCAGCAACGACGACGCCGAAGCGGGCGGGGGGCTGATGGTCGCGGTGGTGCAGTGCTCGATCGCGCTGGGCTCCACCCTCGGCGGCCTGCTGCTGGACAGCGTCGGCTTCGCCGGCACATTCCTGGCCAGTGCCGGCGTGTTGGTGTCTGCGGCGCTGCTGGCCTATGTCACGGCCGCGGACGCCGGGTCCGCCGCCCCGTCGGCGATGGCTGCGGAGGCCCGAAGCTGATGAGGCGCATGACGTCGATCACTGCGCAGCTGCTGAGCGTTTGCCTCGCATTCGGTGCGCTGCCGGCAGGGTCGGCCGAGCAGAATCATCACATCGTGGCGCTCACGAAGGTAGCGTCCAACCCGGAGGTCCACTCCGACATGCATACGAAGGAGACATCGATGAATCTCAATTCTACTGACGAGCCGGCCACCGCACTGGATGCCAGGCAGCAGGCCATCATTCCGATCAGCGCTGCCGCAGCGGCGGGTGACATGGCCCGCCTTGGCGAGGCAGTGAATCGCGGCCTGGACGCCGGGCTGAGCGTGGCCGAGGCGCGCGAGATCCTCGTACAGGTGTACGCCTATGCCGGCTTTCCCCGAAGCCTCAATGCACTCGGCGAGATGATGAAGGTACTGGACGCGCGCAGGCAGCGCGGCATCCACGATGAGGCCGGTCGCGAACCGGTGAAGCCGATACCCAAGGGCGATGCGTTGCTGGCGGCAGGGACGGCCAATCAAACCGCGCTGGCAGGTGCTCCGGTCGCCGGACCCTTGTTCGAGTTCGCGCCACAGGCCAACGCCTATCTACGGACCCACCTGTTCGGGGACATCTTCGAACGTGACAACCTGGATTGGCAGAGCCGCGAGCTGGCCACTGTCAGTATGCTGGCTGCGATGTCCGGGGTGGAACCCCAGCTGCAGTCTCACGTCGGGATAAGCATGAACATCGGCGTGAGCGTCGAGCAACTGCGTGAGCTGGCCGATGTTCTTGACGCACGTTTCGACCCGCAGGCGGCAACGCGTGCGCGCGAGGCCATTGAACATCACCTGGACTCCCTGCGCACCGAGTGACGCGGAGAGAGGTTTTCATCGAATGACGCGCAGGCGTCGGAGAGAGCAATGAACAAGGCAATGTGGGGCATCTCAATCTGTCTGATCGCGCTTTCCTTCAGCGCTCGGGCAGAGGAGGCGCAGATGACGAGACTGTCGAAAATCACCGTGGACGCTGCCCATCTCCCCGCCTATCGGGAGGCGCTGGCTGAAGAGGTCCGCGCTTCAATGGCGCTTGAGCCTGGTGTTCTGTCGCTGTATGCGGTGTTTGACAAGGAGGATCCGACACGACTGACCATCCTGGAGATCTACGCCAACCGCCAGGCCTACGAAGCACATGTAAAGAGCCCGCACTTCCTCGCGTACAAGAACGGAACACTGCACATGGTCACGTCGCTGGAGCTGGTGGACGTCGATCCGCTGCTACCAGAGTTGAAGATCAAGTGAGCCGACGGGCAGCGGCCCGCTCAAGGCCCTTGCTGATCGGCATCCGGAGCGCTGGCCGTATCGCCGTCCAGCGTCAGCGGCCTCGCCATGTCCTTGATCCAGCCCCACAGACCATAGAGGACGGCGTAGGCGCTGAGGGCGCTGAGCAACATCGGCCACATCGCTTCTTTCATCAGCTCCCCTGGGTCGCATTGGAGCGGGCCGCTGTTGCCCTTGCCCATCCGCATGCAGCCGTGTTCGGGATAGGCCATCTCATAGGCGCCCCAGGCGAGGAACGCGGCGAGCAGTGCGAACAACAGCATCACGCCGACGTCGGCATCTCGAACGCCCAATCGCTCCCAGCGTTGCGCCAGCCGCAGCTTCAACATCCTTCAACATCCCTGTCCATACAGCCACCCATGATAACAGTGCACGATATCGCGCAGACATCGCCTCGGTAGACTTGGTGTCTGCCACAGATGGCGGCAAACTACTGTTGGACGTGGCGTAGCGCCACCGGCAGGAGTGACATGCGTGACTGATCCAGGAAAGGAAGCGCTGACCATCCGTCGCGCCAGGGTGACCGATACGCCCGCTGTGCTGCGGTTGTTCGACGAAGTGATTGCGTGGTTCGTGGCCATCGGCAACCCGCAGCAGTGGGGCAGCGAAGCATGGTCGTCCATTCCGCGCCGCATCACCCAGGTGACCGATGCCTGCGCGCTGCCCGGCGCCTGGGTGGCTGAAACAGGGCAGGGTGAGGTACGCGCATTCCTGGCGCTGGGCGAGGCCATGCCTTACGTGCCCGCGGCGACCCAGCCAGAGCTCTATGTCCGTGTGCTGGTTGCTTCGCGGGATCCGCGCGTGCGCGGTATCGGCCGCCGGCTGATGGCGTTCGCCGACGAGCAGGCACGTGCCGCGGGTGTTGCCTACCTGCGCGTGGATTGCTATGGCGGAGGCAGTGGCGACCTGGTGCGTTTCTACGAATCGTGCGGTTACGAAAGGCTGTCGACCTTCAACATAGACGGTTGGCCGGGCCAGGTCCTGGAGCGTCGCCTGTAAGGTGGCCGCCTCCGCGCCAGACGACTAGAGGTCCGGCAAAGGCCTCGATACGGACGCCCGCGTGACCAACTGGTGTGGAAGCACGTGGTTGACGATGCCGCGCGCCGAAGCGGCCGGGCGTCGAATCTCGCGCAACAGGATGTCGATGGCAGTGTCCGCCATCTCCGCCACCGGTTGACGGATCGTGGTCAGTTCCGGCCACACCATCGTCGACGCGGAGGTGTCGTCGAAACCGACCACCGAGAGATCGCGCGGCACCTCCAGGCCGCGACGATGCGCCACGGAAACAACGGCAGACGCCATGTCGTCGTTGCTGGCGAAGATCGCGCTGGGTGGCTGCGGCAGGGCCAGCAGCCCTTCGGCCGCCTCCAGTCCGGAGCGGTAGGTGAAGCAGCCGGGCTGGACGAGTGCAGCGTCGTACGCGATGCCCACGTCATCCAGCGCATCCCGGTAGCCCTGCCAGCGGTGCGCACTGGCGGTCTGATTCGGATCGCCCTTGATATAACCGATGCGGGTGTGTCCCTGGCTGATCAGGTGCGACACCATGTCGTGGCTTGCCTGGCGGTCGTCAATGCGCACACAGGACACCCTGTCGCTGAAATGACTGGACGCGATGGAGATGACGGGAATGCCGCCGAGCAGGAATTCGTCGACGATGTCCTTCGACTCACACAGGGGTGGGGGAAGAATCACGCCCGCCACGCTGCTGCACAGTTGCCGTGCCGCCTCGCGACGCGCCTGCGCGCCCAGGTCATCCCAGGTCGCGATCATCAGCTGCGCCGCGGCCCGGGTGGAGCCGCGCAGGGCCCCGACCAGCAGTTCGCGAAGATAGCTGGAACTGGGATTGGTGTAGATCAGCGCGATGCAGGTGTGCTGCGCCGCCGCCAGGGCGCTCGCTGCAGGATTGGGCCGATAGTCCAGTTCGAGCACGCTGCGCATGACACGCTCGCGGTTGCCTTCGCGTACCCCGGCATGGCCGTTGATGACCCGGGACACCGTCATGGCGGATACCCCGGCGTGCGCCGCGACGTCGTCGATGGTGATGGCACTCACTTTTCGACGGACGGTTCTGTGGCTGTTCTTCAAGGGCTCGTTTCCTTTGCTGCGCTGCATGATGACAAGCGCGACCCCGGATGATTAGTCTGCGGCCGTGACGTGATGGTAGCGCTACCACCTGGCCGGGGTAAGGGCCAGTGGGTACCCCCCCTTTACCACGCGGCTGTTCTGGCAAGCCTGAAAGCGAGTGTGAGTCGCAGTGAGCGCACAGCGCACTGCGATGTTCGGTGTGGAAGACGGGCATCGCCCGTACGTGCCCCCAGGAGGGGCGGTACATCCATTCGATCGTATATGTCAGAGGGGAGAGTCATGAGCGCTTCTACGTTCCGTCGTACCCAAGGCCGGGGGGCTCGTTCATGAGCCGCACGCTGGCGAAGTTCACCTCCAGGGCCATGTTCACGTTCGTGGGCGGCGTCCTGGTCATCAATCCCGCCTTCGCACAGGACGCCTCAACGCCGGCGCCCGTCGCCCAAGCGCAGGCCCAGCCCAGCAGCCCGACGCAGCTGGATACCGTGCAGGTCACCGGCATCCGCAACAGCCTCAGCCAGGCGATGGACATCAAACGCGACTCGGCCGGCGTGGTGGATGCGATCAGTGCCGAGGACATCGGCAAGTTCCCGGACACCAACCTGGCCGAGTCCCTGCAGCGCATCACCGGCATCTCCATCGAGCGCCGTGATGGCGAAGGGGCGCAGGTCACGGCGCGAGGCTTTGGCCCGCAGTTCAACATGGTGACGCTCAACGGGCGCCAGATGCCGGGTGCTGATGCGTTCGGTGCCTCGGGACAGGTCGCCATCGGCGGTGTCGACGGCGGCACCCGCGCGTTCAACTTCGCCCAGCTGGCCGCCGAGGCCATCAACGGCATCGAGGTCTACAAGACCAGCCAGGCCAATGTGCCCAGCGGTGGCATCGGCGCCACCATCAACATCCTGACGGCGCGGCCGTTCGACCATGATGGCACCGTCGCCAGTGCCGGTGCGAAGGTCGTCTCCGACCAGAGCCAACCGTTCGACAGCGACCTGACGCCGGAACTGTCCGGCATCTTCAGCTACAGCAACCCGGAAAAGACCTTCGGCGTTGGCGTGAGTGCGAGCTACCAGAAGCGCAAGGGTGGCTCGGTGCAGGCCACCAACAACTACTGGAACATCCAGCCGTGGACCGGCACGATGCCGGGCAACCCGACCGTGGTCAACGCACCCGCGGTGGGCGCACTGTACGGTCGCCCGAACGACCTCCGCTATGCGTTCTCCGAGTTCGAGCGTGAGCGCGTCAATGGCCAGGCGGTGCTGCAGTTCGCACCGACAGATGCGGTGACCCTGACCCTCGATTACACCTATTCGACGAACGAGATCACCGAGAATCGTGGCGAACAGGGCATGTGGTTGCAGAACAGCAACTACACCGATGTCACCTTCGACACCAGCGGCGCGGTCGCAACCCCGATCTATATCCGCGAAGTCGCGGGGACCAAGGATTTCGGGCTAGAACAGCAGCGCAGCATGCAGAAGTACAAGCTGGGATCGCTCGGCTTCAATGCCCAGTGGAACGTCACCGACCGCTTCAAACTGAGCTTCGACGCGCACGACTCGAAGAACGAAAGCCGCCCGAACGATCCGCTCACCGGTGGCGGCTCCATCTTCAGCAGCATCGCCGGCACCAACAACTGCACCACCGGACCGCATTGCGGTGGGTCGTGGGTGCAGGAAATGAACTTCAACAACGGCCTGCCAGTGGGCACCCAGGTCTGGTACCCAAGCACGGCCGATGCCCTGGCCAAGACCAATGGCGTGGTCAATCCGGGCTTCGTGCCGGGCGAGATCGGGTCGCAGGTGCTGCGCATCAACTCGCAGACCCAGATCAGCGAGATCAAGCAGGGCCGCGTCGACGGTGAGTGGAGCTTCGACAAGGGCCGCTTCCAGTTTGGCGTGGACTCCAGCAAGCAGACCACCCACCGCATCCAGGCCGCGGAGAACTACAACACCCTGGGCGACTGGGGCGTGGCCAACGTTGACGGGGATGTTGCCAACGGGCTGATGGACCTGCTGCAGCCGGTCAACATCGTCGGCTTGTTCAACGACTTCAATGCCAACAGCTTCACCGCCTGGCGCGGCGATGCCGGCCGCCTCGCGCAGTGGGCGGCGGACAACTATGGCGCCAGTCTCGGCGTGAGTCCGCAGCGCGCTGCCGACAACCTGGTGGAGGAGAAGACCAAATCGGCCTATTTCCAGGTCGAACTGGACGGCGAGCTGGGCGGCCTGCGCACCAATACCCGTCTGGGCGTGCGCTATGAAACCACCGATGTGGTGTCGACGTCGGTCATCGCCATTCCGGAGGCGATCGAATGGCAGTCCAACAACGACTTCCGCGTGGTGTTGTCCGACGAACAACAGCCCTTCACCGAGAAGAACAGCTACAGCTACATCCTGCCCAACCTCGACTTCAGCATCGACCTCATGGACGACCTGAAGGGGCGCGTCTCGTTCGGCAAGAGCATCGCGCGCGCGCCGATCGGCAACCTCTATGCAGGCCCGAGCGCACAGCAGCCGTTCGGCTCCGTGCTGATCGATCCGTCTTCGCGGGCCAGCGGCACGGCACAGAACCCGCAGCTGAAGCCGCTGGAGTCGGACAACCTCGACCTGGCGCTGGAGTGGTACTTCGCTGACGCGAGCTACGTGTCGGTCACGTACTGGAACAAGCGGGTCGCCAACTTCATCGGCAACACCGTGGTCCAGGAGAACCTGTACGGCCTGCGGGATCCCACTTCCGGTCCGGATGCACAGTCGGCGCTGGCGTTCCTCAACAGCGGCGCCTGCGTGACCCAGGTCGGTGCGGCCAATGCGGCGGCCTGCAACGGCAACGACACCGCGCTGTTCACCGCGCTGGCGCTGCTGCGCAACAATCCCGCCGGACTGGGTGCCTACAACGGTACGGACGCGCAGGTCCTGGCCACCGAAGCCAGCTACGATCTGTATGGCACGGCGGCCGACCCGCTGTACCAGTTCAACGTCAACCGGCCCATCAACCAGAACGAGTCCAAGCTGCATGGCTGGGAGCTCGGTGGGCAGTACTTCTTCGGCGACACCGGGTTCGGCGTCCTGGCCAACTACACCCTCGTGAACGGCGATGTCGGCTACAACAACGGGGGCGACCCGGGCATCGACCAGTTCTCGCTGACCGGCCTCAGCGACACCGCCAACGCCATGCTGATGTACGAAAAATACGGCTGGTCGGTGCGCCTGGCCTGGAACTGGCGTGACCAGTACCTGATCCTGGCCAACCAGGGCGCCAGCCGTAATCCGTACTACGTGGAAGCTTACGAACAGTGGGATCTCAGCGTGAACTACACCCTGGATGATCACTGGTCGTTTGGCCTGGAGGCGATCAACCTGACCGGTGAGGACGTCCGCTGGCGCTCGCGCACCTCGCAGATGATCGTGAAGCTGGCAGACCAGAGTCCGCGTTATATGCTTGGCGTTCGGTACCGGTTCTGATGTGTGTGGGTGCCGCTGCCCTGGTGGCGGCACCCGTTCAAGGGTCCTGATGGGGTTGAAAGAACACCATGCCGCGTTACGAAATGCTCAACAACATCGCCCACCGCGATCTGCGCGTGGCCACCGACTTCGGCCCCGAGTTCGGCGACGCGGTCGGCATGGTCCCGGCCTACCCGAGCGAATTCGCCGAACTGCAGCGCGAATATCCCATTTTCCTTCGCAGGGACGTCGCCACGGGCGAGTGGCAGTCGGTGGTCCTGCTCGGGTTCGAGCAGCACGAAAATCTGTTCCTGCAGGACGGCCGATGGAATGCGTCCTACCTGCCCGGGGCGGCAGCCAAGGGGCCGTTCCTCATCGGCTTCCAGGAAAACCGCATCGATGGCGCGCTCGTCCAGGAAGCAGTGCTGCACGTGGATCTGGATCATCCGCGCGTGAATGCGATGCAGGGCGAGCCGGTGTTCCTGCCGCAGGGGGGCAACACGCCGTATCTGGACCACATCGCAGGCGTGCTGCGTGGCATTCACGATGGCCACGCCTTCGGCGCGCAGATGTTTGCCGCGCTCGATGCCAAAGGGCTCATTCAACCGGTCACGCTCGACGTGCAGATCGCCCAGGAGCACCGGGTGGGTGTCAACGGTCTGCACGCCATCGACCGTGACCGGCTTGGCCAGCTGGACGGCCCCGCGCTGGCCGGACTCAACCGCGCCGGCTACCTGGAAGGCGCGTACCTGATGCTGGCGTCGCTGCACAACATGCGGCGCCTGATCGCCGAGAAGCAGAAACGTCTGCGCCTGCAGGATGCCGCTGCGGCGGCGGGCAGGAACTGACCGGTGCTGGACGGCATTGCCATGCAGACCCTGGAAGACCTGGAGCCCGGCGCGCTTCCGCTGGAGGCGCTGGTGGCCGCCGGCGAGCCGGTGGTGCTGCGCGGCATCGCGCGGGACTGGGGACTGGTGCAGGCGGGGTTGCGCTCCACGCAGGCGGCGATGGGGTATCTGCGCGGCTTCGATGCGGGAATCCCTGTCCAATACTCCTTTGGCGGACCCGAGATCGAGGGGCGCCCGTTCTACAACGCGGATTTCACCCGATTGAACGTCGAGGTCCGGCGTGGGTTGTTGAGCCAGGTGCTGGACGGGATTGCCGATCATCTCGACGACCCGAGGCCACCCACCTACTATCTCGCGTCGCTGCTGATCGATCGGGCGCTGCCCGGCTTCGCGCAGGCCAACGACGCCGGGCTGGCGGGGCAGGGCATCGAGGCCTCGGCGAGCATCTGGATCGGCAACCGCGTGACCGCCTCCTGCCATTTCGACACCCCGGACAACCTGGCGTGCTGTGCCGTGGGCCGGCGCCGGTTCACGCTGTTTCCGCCCGAGCAGATCGACAATCTGTATCCAGGGCCGCTGGAGCCCACCCCGGGCGGGCAGGTGGTGAGCGTGGTGGATTTCGACCGCCCGGACTTCGCGCGCCACCCACGGTTCCGTGATGCATTGGCAAGCGCACGGACCGCCGAGCTGGAACCGGGCGATGCGATCTTCATTCCCGGCCTGTGGTGGCATCACGTGCGCAGCCTCGCGCCGTTCAATGTGCTGGTGAACTACTGGTGGCGCAGTTCGCCGGCCTTCCTTTCCTCACCGCTGCCGGCACTCCATCACGCGATGTGGGCCGTGCGCGACCTGCCGGCGCGCGAGAAGCAGGCCTGGGCAAAAATCTTCGAGTACTACGTATTCGGTCCGGGTGAGCGGGCAGGACACCACCTGCCCGATGCCGCCCGGGGCGACCTGGCACCGTTCGACGAGACGCAGGCGCGCCGCATGCGCGCCCAGTTGCTGGCTCGACTCAACCGCTGATGGGAGCACCGCATTGAACGTGGCGAACACAACCGAAGGGCGTATCCGCAAGGTCGTCATCGCCGGTGGCGGCACCGCAGGCTGGCTGGCCGGCTGTGCGCTGGCGCACCAGTTCCGCGACCAGCTGGACATCACCCTGGTGGAGTCCGAGCAGATCGGTACGGTGGGTGTCGGCGAGTCGACCGTGCCACCCATCCGCACGTTCCACCGATTCCTGCAGATCGATGAGCAGGAGTTCCTGCAGGCCGTCGCCGGCACGTTCAAACTGTCGATCTCGTTCGAGAACTGGCGTCGGCCCGGCGATCGTTTCATCCATCCGTTCGGCACGATCGGGCAGGGCACCTGGGCCACGCCGTTCCACCACTTCTGGCTGGACAGCCTGCGCCGCGGCATGCCGTCGGACCTGGGCGATTTCTGCCTGGAAAGCGTGGCCTCGCGGGAAGACAGGTTCTCGCTGCAGACCCAGCCCCAGGTCAATTACGCCTATCACTTCGACGCCGGGCTCTACGCGAAATTCCTGCGCCGCAAAGCCGAAGGCCACGGGCTGCGCCGGGTGGAAGGCAAGATCCGCGAGGTCCGGCAACATGCCCACGACGGCGCCGTTGCCTCCCTGGTGCTGGAAGACGGGCAGGTCATCGAGGGCGATCTGTTCATCGACTGCACCGGGTTCCGCGGCCTGTTGACCGAGCAGACCCTGCATACCGGCTATGAGGACTGGAACGAATGGTTGCCCAGTGACCGCGCCGTTGCCGTGCAGACCGAGTCGGTCGGCCCGCCGGTGCCGTACACCCGCGCCATCGCGCACGAAGCCGGGTGGCGATGGCATATCGCGCTTCAACACCGGGTCGGCTGTGGGCTGGTGTTCTCCAGCCGCCACATGTCCGATGACGAGGCGCGGGCCAAGCTGCTGCGTGACGTCGACGGGCCGCCCCTGCGCGATCCCTGGCTGGTGCCGTTCCGCAGCGGGCGCCGGTTGAAGGCCTGGAACAGGAACGTGGTCGCGCTGGGACTTGCCAGTGGCTTCATCGAGCCGCTGGAGTCGACCAGCATCCACCTGACCATCAGTGCGGTGGTGCGCCTGATCCAGCTGTTCCCGTTCGACGGTATCAGCCCGGCGCTGATGGACCTGTACAACGACGTCAGCCGCCAGGAGATGGAGCACGTGCGCGACTTCATCATCCTGCACTACCACGCCAACCAGCGCGACGAGCCGATGTGGAAGGCCTGTCGTGAGATGGAGCTGCCGGAATCGCTTGCGGTCCGGCTGCGCGCCTGGCGCGAACGTGCGCATGCCTGGCAGGACCCCGGCGAGCTCTTCCGGGTGGACTCCTGGACAAGCGTGCTGATGGGGCAGGGGATCCAGCCGGGCCCCCCGCATCCGCTTGCCGCTGCCATCAGCGACGCGGACCTGCGGACGCTGTTGATGCGGATCCGCCAGCCGGTGGAGCAGGCGGTCGCGACGATGCCGTCGCAGGCAGCCTTCATCGAACGCTACTGCCGGGCGGCGCAGGACGTCTGGCCGCGGGCCTCAGCCTTGGCCTAGCAGGGCAGCACGCTGCTGCACAGAAATGGTAGCGCTACCTCCATACACCCACGGGATGAGATAGATGGATCTGGTTGCAGGAATCGATGCAGGTACACAGAGTCTGAAAGTGGTGGTCTACGACCCTGCCGGGCGGCAGCTCATTGCCAGCGCGAGCTCGCCCCTGGACCTGGCGTCCGCCGCCGATGGCAGCCGTGAGCAGCAGCCGGCCGCGTGGGTCGCAGCCCTTCAGGCCTGCTTCCGCGCGATCGATTCCAAGGTTCGTTCCCGCATCTCCGCGCTGGCGGTCTCGGGGCAACAGCACGGCTTCGTTCCGGTCGACGCAGCGGGGGAGGTGCTCGCACCGGCCAAGCTGTGGTGCGACACCAGCACCTCGGCCGAGTGTGTGCAGATCATGGACGCACTCGGCGGACCAGCGCGCACCATCGCGCTGGCCGGCAACCCCATCCTGACCGGTTACACCGCGTCCAAACTGCCCTGGACGAAGACGCATCGGCCCGACGCCTACGCACGGCTCGCCACGATCCTGCTGCCGCACGATTACCTCAACTTCGTGCTGACCGGCCAGCGCTTCTGCGAGCATGGCGATGCGTCGGGTACGGGCTGGCTGGACGTGCGCACCCGGACCTGGTCAGCCGAGCTGCTGCGCGCGACCGATCCGGAGCGCGACCTGGCCCTCTGCCTGCCGCGCATCGCCGCGCCCGACGAGCTGTTCGACATTGATCCGGCCACGGCGGGCGTATTGGGGCTTCCCGGGACGGTGAAGGTTGCGGTTGGCGGGGGCGACAACATGATGGCGGCCATCGGTACCGGCTGCGTCGTGCCCGGCCGACTGGCGATGAGCCTGGGTACCTCGGGCACCTTGTTCGCCTATTCGGACACGCCCGTGGTCGATCCAGACGGCGCCTGGGCCGCGTTCTGCTCGTCCACCGGTGGCTGGCTGCCGTTGATCTGCACGATGAACTGCACCGTGGTGACCGAACAGGTCGCCGATGCCTTCGGCTTCAGTACCCGCGACGGTGATGCCCACCTGCGGGCGACCTCGCCCGGTGCCGACGGCCTGGTGATGCTGCCGTTCCTCAATGGCGAACGCACGCCGGACCTGCCGCTGGGCAAGGGCGTCCTGGCCGGTCTGGACACGACGAACATGACCCCGGCGCACCTCTACCGCGCGGCCATGGAAGGCGCCACCTACAGCCTGAAGTATGGATACGACGCCTTCGTCCGCGCGGGCATGCGGTTCGACCGCATCGTGCTGACCGGTGGCGGCAGCAACAGCGCGCAGTGGCGGCAGATGGTGGCCGATGTCTTCGGCCTGCCGGTGGACGTGCCGACCCAGTCCGAGGGGGCGGCGTTCGGTGCGGCATTGCAGGCCCTGTGGGCGCTGGGGCACGCGCGCGGTGACGCCGCCTCCATCGCCGATATCGCGGACCGGCACGTGGCGGTCGATCCGCTGCAGTCCGCTCACCCGGATCCGATGCGTACGCACGCCTATGCCACGGCCTATGCACGTTTCCTGCGACATCTCGACGCCCTCACGCCGCTGTATCGCGGCTGATCCCTCTACGCACCACCTCGCACAACGACAGGAAGACGCACCATGAGCAATCAACCCTTCATCGGCGCCAAGGAATACTTCCCCGGCATCGGCCGCATCCCCTTCGAAGGCCGGGGCTCGGACAATCCGCTCGCGTTCAAGGTCTATGACGCGGACAAGGTCATCGGTGGCAAGACGATGCAGGAGCATCTGCGCTTCGCGGCCTGCTACTGGCACACCTTCTGCAACGCCGGGCATGATCCGTTCGGTCCGGGCACCCGCAATTTCCCGTGGGAAACCGGCTCGCCGATGGCGACCGCCGAGGCCAAGGTGGACGCGGCGTTCGAGTTCTTCACCAAGCTGGGCGTGCCGTACTGGTGCTTCCACGATATCGACCTGGCGCCGGATGCGGACGACGTCGCCCAGTACGAGAAGAACCTGAAGCACATGGTGGGCCTGGCCAAGGCCCGGCAGGATGCGACCGGCATGAAGCTGCTGTGGGGTACGGCCAACCTGTTCTCGCACCCGCGCTACATGAATGGTGCGTCCACCAATCCGGATTTCGCCGTGGTGGCGCGCGCCGCCGTGCAGGTGAAGGCTGCCCTGGAAGCGACGGTTGAACTGGGCGGCGAGCACTATGTGTTCTGGGGCGGCCGCGAAGGCTATGCCTCGCTGGCGAACACGCAGATGAAGCGCGAGGTCGACCACTTCGCGCGGTTCCTCACGATGGCACGCGACTATGGCCGCAGCATCGGCCTGAAGGGCAACTTCCTGATCGAACCCAAGCCGATGGAGCCGATGAAGCACCAGTACGACTTCGACAGCGCGACCGTGGCGGGCTTCCTGAAGGAGCATGGCCTGCACAAGGACTTCAAGCTCAACATCGAGGCGAACCACGCCACGCTCTCCGGCCACACCTTCGAGCACGATCTGCAGGTCGCCTCGGACCACGGCCTGCTGGGCAGCATCGACGCCAACCGCGGCAACGCGCAGAACGGCTGGGATACGGATCAGTTCCCGACCGACCTCTACGACACCGTGGGCGCGATGCTGGTCGTCCTGCGGCAGGGCGGCTTGGAGGGCGGCCTGAACTTCGACGCCAAGCTGCGTCGCGAATCCACCGACATGGAAGACCTGTTCATCGCCCACATCGGCGGCATGGACGCGTTCGCACGCGGGCTGGAAGTGGCCCACGCGCTGCTCAACGACTCGCCGCTGGAACAGTGGCGCACGGCGCGCTACGCCAGCTTCGACAGTGGTGCCGGCAAGGAGTTCGCGCAAGGCGCGCTCAGCCTCACGGACCTGGCCGCACTGGGTGCCAAGGGCGGTGAGCCCAACCAGACCAGCGGCAAGCAGGAACGCTACGAGAACCTGCTCAACCAGTACCTGCTGCGCTGAGCGCGACAGTTCGCAGCGATGACACCGAACCGGGGAGGGGCAGGGCAATGAACCAGGCAGTGAGCGGTGGGGAGAACACCCGGCTGATCGTACTGATCAGCGTGGTGGCGACGATTGGCGGATTCCTGTTCGGCTTCGACAGCGGCGTGATCAACGGCACCCAGGACGGCCTGCACCAGACGTTCCGGTCAGGCGAGTGGATGCAGGGGTTCGAGATCGCCTCGATGCTGTTGGGCTGTGCCATCGGTGCCTTCAGCGCCGGCCGGCTGTCCGACAGCCTGGGGCGCCGCAACGTGCTGATCGTCTCGGCGGTGTTGTTCCTGCTGTCGGCGATCGGAGCGGGCGCGGCGGCGTCGTCGACCATGTTCATCATCGCGCGGGTGATGGGGGGCTTTGCGGTCGGCGCAGCCAGCGTGATCTCGCCGGCGTACATCGCCGAAGTCGCGCCAGCGCGTTACCGTGGCCGCCTCGCGACGGTTCAGCAGATCGCCATCATCAGCGGGCTCACCGTCGCCTTCCTGTCCAACTATCTGTTGGCAGCCACGGCGGGTGCGTCCACCGAAGCGCTGTGGGGCGGGCACGCGGCGTGGCGCTGGATGTTCTGGATGCAGGCGGTGCCCTCGCTGCTGTTCCTGGCGCTTCTGTTGACCATTCCGGAGAGCCCACGCTACCTGGTGGTGAAGCACCGCAAGGACGAGGCGCTGCACGTGCTGACGCGGCTGTTCGGCGGTGCCGAGGCACAGGCCAAGCTGGCCGAGATCGACGCCTCGCTGTCGACCGATCACCATCGCCCGCGGCTTTCGGATCTCCGCAGCAAGGCCACCGGGAAGATGCGCCCGATTGTCTGGGTCGGCATCGGCCTCGCCATCTTCCAGCAACTGGTCGGCATCAACGTGGTGTTCTACTACGGCGCCGTGCTCTGGCAAGCGGTCGGTTTCTCCGAGAACGATGCACTGCTGATCAACGTGCTGTCCGGTGCGCTCAGCATCGGCGCCTGCATCGTCACCGTGCTGCTGATCGACCGCATCGGGCGCAAGCCGCTGCTGTGGGTCGGCTCGGCCGGTATGGCGGTGTCGTTGGCGCTCCTGGTGGTCGCCTTCGCGAGTGGCTCGCTGGTCGATGGGCGCCTGCAGCTGCCCGGGAGCATGGGCACGCTGGCGCTGGTGGCGGCCAATGCCTACGTGGTGTTCTTCAATCTCTCCTGGGGCCCGGTGATGTGGGTGATGCTGGGCGAGATGTTCCCCAACCAGATCCGCGGCTCGGCACTGGCCGTGGCGGGCGCGGCGCAATGGACCGCGAACTTCGCCGTCACGGTGACGTTCCCCATTCTGTTGGCCGCCATCGGGCTCGCGGCGACCTATAGCCTCTACCTGGCGTCGGCCGTCATCTCGGTCTTCTTCGTGCTCAGGTATGTGCACGAAACCAAGGGCAAGGAACTGGAGCAGATGGAAGGATGAACACGATGACGAATCGACGCCTTGCCCATGCCCGCCGTGGCGTGCTGCTGGCCGCACTGATCGGGGTGTTGGCTGCCTGCGGAAACGATGACAAGGTTGCTGCACCGGCGGCGGCCGATCCGGATCCGTGGCCGCAGGTGGCCTGGCCGCTGCCCCAGGATGCCGCGCTGGAGAAGCGGATCACCGACCTGATGGACACCATGACGGTGGAGGAAAAGGTGGGTCAGCTGGTGCAGGGCGACATTGCCAGCATCACGCCGGAGGACCTGCGCACCTACCGGCTCGGCTCGATCCTTGCGGGCGGCAACTCCGATCCTGGTGGCCGCTACGATGCCTCGCCGGCCGAATGGCTGGCGTTGGCCGATGCGTTCTATGCGGCCTCGATGGACACTTCGCAGGGCGGCAAGGCGATTCCGGTGCTGTTCGGCATCGACGCCGTCCACGGGCAGAGCAACATCACCGGCGCGACCCTGTTCCCGCACAACATCGGCCTGGGCGCGACCCGTAATCCGGACCTGCTGCGCCGTATCGGTGAGATCACCGCGCTGGAAACCCGTGCGACCGGGATGGAGTGGGCGTTCGCGCCGACCGTGGCGGTACCACAGGACGACCGCTGGGGGCGTACCTACGAGGGGTACTCCGAGTCGCCCGAGGTGGTGGCCAGCTATGCCGGCGCGATGGTCGAGGGCCTGCAGGGCAAGGTGGGCTCGCCAGGCTTCCTCGACGGTCGCCATGTCATCGCGTCGGTCAAGCACTTCCTCGGGGATGGCGGCACCACCGACGGCAAGGACCAGGGCGACACCCGGATCAGCGAGGCCGAGCTGGTGCGCATCCACGCTGCCGGCTATCCGCCCGCCATCGCGGCGGGCGCGCAGACGGTGATGGCGTCCTTCAACAGCGTCAACGGCGAGAAGATGCACGGCAACAAGCCATACCTGACCGATGCGTTGAAGGGGCGCATGCACTTCGGTGGTTTCGTGGTGGGCGACTGGAACGGCCACGGGCAGGTCAAGGGCTGCACCACCACCGATTGCCCGGCCACGATCAATGCCGGCCTGGACATGGCCATGGCGTCGGACAGCTGGAAGGGCTTCTACGAGACCACGCTGGCCGCAGTGAAGGACGGCACGCTTCCCCAGCAACGCCTGGACGATGCAGTGCGCCGGATCCTGCGGGTCAAGATGCGGCTGGGCCTGTTCGAAGCGGGCAAGCCGTCGTCGCGCGCGGTCGGTGGGCAGTTCGCACTCGTCGGTGCGCCGGAGCACCGTCAGGTTGCACGCCAGGCGGTGCGCGAATCGCTGGTGCTGCTGAAGAACCAGGGCGGCGTGCTGCCGCTGTCGCCGAAGCAACGCATCCTGGTGGCCGGTGACGGTGCCAACGACGTAGGCAAGCAGGCGGGCGGCTGGACGCTGAACTGGCAGGGCACCGGCACCACCCGCAAGGACTTCCCGAACGCGGACACGATCTACGAGGGCATCGCGCAGCAGGCCAAGGTCGCTGGCGGCGAAGCGCAGTTGGCGGTGGATGGCGCTTACACCACGAAACCGGATGTGGCCGTGGTGGTGTTCGGCGAGAACCCCTATGCGGAGTTCCAGGGCGACCTGCCCACCCTGGCCTACAAGCCGGGGGACGACGCGGATCTCGCGTTGATCAAGCGGCTCAAGGCCGACGGCATTCCGGTGATCGCGGTGTTCCTCAGCGGACGCCCGCTCTGGGTGAACCGTGAGATCAATGCCGCCGATGCCTTCGTGGCGGCCTGGCTGCCCGGCTCGGAAGGGGCCGGCATTGCCGATGTGCTGCTGCGCAGGCCGGATGGCAGCGTGCAGCACGACTTCAAAGGCACGTTGAGCTTCAGTTGGCCGCGCACCGCGACGCAGTACGCCAACAATGTCGGGCAGAAGGACTACGACCCCCTGTTCGCCTTCGGCTTCGGCCTGACCTATGCCGACAACGGTGATCTGGCCGCGCTGCCGGAAGCATCGGGCGTGACGGGCAACGAAGGGGCCGTCGGCGTGTTCTTCGCGCGTGGGGATGCCGGCTCCGGCATGGCCCTGCGGCTGGAGGGCAGCACAGGGCAGGGGGTAACTGTCACCCAGGTGCCGGAATCCCTCGAGGGCGACCTGCTGAAGATCACCGGTGTGGATCACCTGGCGCAGGAAGATGGCCGCCGTCTCGCGTGGTCGGGCAAGGGTGAGGCGATCGTCGCGCTGCAGTCGCACACGCCACTGGACCTGCAGCGCGAGAGCAACGGCGATCTGATGTTGTTGACCACGATGCGCGTCGACGCAGCACCCCAGGGCGAGGCGTGGTTGTCCGTGGGCTGCGGCACGGGCTGTTCGGCACGGGTCGCGCTCGGACCGGCGCTGGCAAAGCTGCCCGTGGGCCAATGGACCCACGTGGGCGTGCCCTTGAAGTGTCTGGCGGCGGCAGGCGCGGCGGTCGGCAAGCTGGATCGCCCCTGGTCGATCGGGACGGCAGGCGCGATGACGCTCTCGGTGTCACGCGTTGCCCTGGGCGCCTTGAACGAAGCGGAGGCCACCATCGCATGCCCCGGCGCGTGACGATGCGGCTTCCGCCCTCAGCGCTTGGGCGGGCGCGCGACCGAGTCGCGCACCACCAGCCGGTGCGGCATGACGTGATCGGTCAACACGCGCGTGTCATCGCCCTTGCGGCGGATGGTGCGCAACAGGATATCGATGGCGGCGTCGGCCATCGCAGCGATCGGTTGATGGAGGGTGGTGAGCTCGGGCCAGACGGTCGTCGCCGCCGACGTGTCATCGAAGCCCACCACCGACAGATCACGGGGCACCTCGAGGCCGCGTCGGTGTGCAACGGAGATGGCCGCTGCGGCCATGTCGTCGTTGCTGGCGAAGATGGCCGTCGGTGGCCGACGCTGGGACAGCAGTTTCTCGGTTGCGGCAAGCCCGGAACGGTAGGTGTAATCCCCCTGTTCGACGAGGCCGGGTTCGACCTGCAGCCCTGCCTCCTGCAGGGCGGTGACAAACCCATCGTAGCGTCGCGCGCTCGCGCTGAGGTCGCTGCGGCCGCAGATGAAGCCGATCCGACGGTGCCCGTGCTGGATCAGGTGTTCGGCCATCTCCTTTCCCGCGTGGAAGTCGTCGATGCGGACGCAGGAAAGATCGTCTCTCAGGTGCCCCGACGCGATCGCGACCACCGGGATGCCGGCGCTGACCAGTTCGGTCACGGCCGCCTGCGACTCGCACAGCGGGGGCGGCAGGATGACGCCATCCACACGGCCAGCCAGGGCGCGCGCAGCGTTGCGCTCGGCCTCGGGGTCGAAGTTGTCCCAGTAATGGATGACCAGCTGGATGGCCGCGTTGGACGCGACACGCAGCAGACCGACCAGCAGCTCCCGCAGGTAGGCGCCGCTGGGGTTGGTATAGATCAGCGCGATCCGCGTGTGCTGCGCCGCGGCCAGCGAACTCGCGGCCAAATTGGGCGTGTAGCCCAGTTCGCGCACCGCGCGCATCACCCGTTCGCGCGTGACATCGCGCACCTTGCCTTGGTTGATCGCGCGCGACACGGTCATCGGCGAGACCCCGGCCAGGGCAGCCACCTCGTCGATCGTCACGCCGCTGGTTTTGCGGCGGACCGATTTCTTCGGCTTGTCCAATGCGTGTTGCCTTTCTTCTTTGTGACGCTGCCGCGAGGCGGGCACGTCCGCAGCTTACAAGGTTTGCTGGCGACACTGCTGCTCCGCCGGAATGTCGAGCGGTGTCACTGGATGCTGGGTATCGCCCTGGCACTTTTCGCCTGCGCGGGCAGCGTGCGCGCCGAGGACGGCTACGCCCTCTGGCTGCGCTACGCACCGCTGGAACCCGCGCTCGCGACCGACTACCGGACACGGCTGGGCGGGGTCGTGGCCCCCGATCAGACCCAGACGCAGCGTGCCGCGCGCGAGGAACTTGTGCGTGGCCTCACCGGCCTGCTGGGTCGCGCGCCGCGGATGCAGAGGGCGCCCAGCGCGGACCCCAGCGTGGTGCTGGGCACCCCCGATTCGTCGGCCGTGATCGCGCCCCTCCGCAAGGACATGGAATCACTCGGCGACGATGGCTACCTGCTCAGGCGTGCGCACATCGGCGGGCGCGAGGTGCTGCTGGTGGCCGCACGCCAGGATATCGGGGTGCTGTATGGCGTGTTCCATCTGCTGCGACTGCTGCAGACCGGCGCGTCACTCGATGCCCTCGAGGTTCGCGAATCGCCACGGCTCGGGCTGCGCGTGCTCGACCACTGGGACAACCTGGACGGTTACGTGGAGCGCGGCTATGCGGGTCGCTCGCTGTGGGACTGGCAGACCCTGCCGGAGTGGCGGGACCCACGCTATACGGACTATGCGCGTGCCAACGCCTCGCTCGGCATCAACGGCACCGTACTGAACAATGTAAACGCGAGCGCGCAGAGCCTTGCGCCGGCATATCTCATCAAAGCGGCCGCGCTGGCGGACATGTTCCGGCCGTACGGCATCCGCGTGTACCTGAGCGCGCGCTCCAGCGCCCCCATCGAGCTGGGCGGGCTGAAAACCGCCGATCCGCTCGACCCGGACGTGCAACGTTGGTGGCGCGACAAGGCTGACGAGATCTACGCGCGCATTCCGGATTTCGGCGGCTTCCTGGTCAAGGCCAATTCGGAAGGACAGCCCGGACCGCAGGACTACGACCGCTCGCATGCGGACGGCGCCAATCTGCTGGCTGACGCGCTGGCACCGCATGGCGGCGTGGTGATGTGGCGCGCCTTCGTCTACGCGCATGGGGTGCCCGAGGACCGCGCCACCCAGGCCTACGCCGAATTTGCCGGCCTGGACGGTGACTTCCGCCCGAACGTGATCGTGCAGGTAAAGAACGGGCCCATCGACTTCCAGCCGCGGGAGCCGTTCCATCCCCTGTTCGGGGCCATGCCACGCACGCCGCTGATGATGGAGGTCCAGATCACCAAGGAGTATCTCGGCTTCGCCACGCATCTGGTGTACCTGGGGCCGCTGTACGAGGAGGTGCTGCAGTCCGATACCCACGCACGCGGCGCGGGCGCCACGGTCGCGCAGCGCCTGACCGGCATCGCCGGCGTGGCCAACATCGGCAGCGATCGCACCTGGAGTGGGTCGCACTTCGACCAGGCCAACTGGTACGCCTTCGGCCGTCTTGCCTGGAATCCGGACCAGTCCGCCCGCGACATCGCGGCGGACTGGGCAGCGATGACGTTCGCACCAGATCCCGAGGTGGTGGCGCCCATCGTCGACATGATGATGGCCTCGCGCGAGGCCGCGGTGAACTACATGACGCCGCTGGGCCTGCACCACCTGATGGCGCGCGGGCATCATTACGGGCCCGGCCCCTGGGTGGACGGCGGTCCGCGCGCGGACTGGACCGCCGTGTACTACCACCGCGCCGACCGCGATGGCATCGGCTTCGATCGCACCGCGCGCGGCAGCAACGCGGTGGCCCAGTACGCCCCCGAACTGGCCGCCGTGTACGGCGACCTGACGCGGGTGCCGGAGCCGTTCCTGTTGTGGTTCCACCATGTCTCGTGGGATCACCGCATGGCCTCGGGACGACCGCTGTGGGACGAACTGGTGGGGCGTTACTCCCTGGGTGTACGCCAGGTAGAGGGCATGCAGGCCACCTGGGCAGGCCTGCAGGGCAGGGTGGATGCGCAGCGGCATGCGCAGGTCGCCGCCTTCCTCGGCATCCAGCGGCGCGAAGCGCAGTGGTGGCGCGATGCCAGTATCGCGTACTTCCAGTCGATCAGCGGCAGGCCCTTGCCTGCGGACGAAACCGCGCCGCCACACGCGCTGACCTGGTACCAGCGCTTGCAGTTTCCTTCCGCGCCGGGAGATGGGCGATGAGTCGGACACGGGTGATCGTCTGGATGCTGGCGACCGCCGTGGCATGCGCTGCCATGCCGGCCGTGGCACAGGAACCGGCAACACCGCTGTTGCATCCGCTGTTCCAGGATCACGCCGTGCTGCAGCGCGACCAACCGATTCCGGTCTGGGGCCATGCTGCGCCCGGCACTCTGGTTTCCGTGGCGTTCGCGCGACAAACCGTCACCACGCGCGCGGATGCCGGCGGCCAGTGGCGTGCAACGCTGAAACCCATTCCCGCTGGCGGCCCTCACGAAATGACCGTCCGCGCAGGGCAGACCGCCCAGATCGTGCATGACGTCCAGATGGGCGATGTCTGGTTGTGTTCCGGGCAGTCGAACATGGAACTGCCAGTGTGGCGCGCGCTCGACGCAGACAGTGAGGTCGCCTCTGCCACGCACCCGACGATCCGCCTGTTCACCGTGCCCAAGGCGGCAGCCGTTACGCCGCAGAGCACGTTCCCGGCGCCGACGGCGTGGAAGCCGGCGTCGCCAGCCGCGGTGCGCGACTTTTCAGCGGCCTGCTTCTACTTTGCGCGTGAACTGCAGAAGACCGTCAACGTCCCGATGGGGCTGATCCAGACCGCGTGGGGCGGCTCGCGGATCGAGGCGTGGACCAGCGCCGACGCGCTGCGTACGCAGGGCGGCATGGACCCCGCGCTTGACCTGCTCGCGCTCTACGCAAGCAACCCTGCGGCGGCAACCGCGGGCTGGGGCGAGGTATGGCAGCAGTGGTGGTCGAAGCGCGAGGGAGCCCGGCAAGGCGACACTCCCTGGCAACCGGGCGCAGACAACACGGCATGGCACACGGCCCCCGCCGCGCTGGGGGCATGGGAGCGTTGGGGCGTGCCGGACCTTGCCACGTACAACGGCATGGTCTGGTACCGCACCCAGGTCACGCTGACCGCCGCGCAGGCGGCGCAGGGCGCACGGCTTGCGCTGGGCGCCGTGGATGAGACGGACATGACCTGGGTCAACGGCGTGGCGGTGGGCAGCCAGTACGGTGCAGGGGAGGCGCGGCGTTACACCCTTCCGGCCGGTCTCTTGAACGCCGGTGAGAACACGGTGGTGATCAACGTGCTGGATACCTACGGCGAGGGTGGGCTGTCGGGACCGGCCGCCGCCCACGCGGTGGAGCTCGACGACGGCACGCGCATCGTCCTTGACGCACCGTGGCACTACCGGGTGGCGCCCGGTGCACAGGCACCGCCGCTGGCGCCCTGGCATGCCGCCACGGGTCTGTCGACGCTGTACAACGGCATGATCGCGCCGCTCGGCAGCTATGGCCTGCGTGGGATGCTCTGGTACCAAGGCGAGTCCAACACGGATGACGGCGCCGCTTATGCCAACCGGCTGCGCAGCCTGCGCGATGACTGGCGCAGCCGGTTCGGTGCGCGGATGCCGCTGCTGGTGGTGCAGTTGGCCGGCTATGGGCAGCCGCCCCAGGCGCCGGTGGAGAGTGGCTGGGCACAGGTGCGCGAGGCGCAGCGTCGCGTCGCGGCGGAAGACCCGCATACCGGGCTCGCGGTGGCGATCGACATCGGAGATGCGTACGACATCCACCCGCCCAACAAACAGGAGCTGGGCCGGCGCCTGGCCCGGGTGGCGCGTCACGTGGTCTACGGCGAACGCGGGCTGGCACCTTCCGGCCCGACGGTTCGCACGGCGTCGCGTGCGCAGGGCGAAACAAGGATCGCGTTCGACAACGTCACCGGCACCCTGGTCACGACCGGTGCGAACGGCCCCATAGGATTCGAGCTCTGTGATGCCGACGCACGGCACTGCCGCTATGCCGAGGCGGTGCTGGAGGGGCGCGACGTGGTGCTGTCGTGCCGGGATTGCCTGGATTGCCTGGATTGCCTGGATTGCGTGGAGCCGGCCAGCGGCCGGCACTACCGTGGCGCCCCCCTGCGTGTCCGCTACTGCTGGGCCGACGGTCCGGTCTGCACGCTGCGCGACAGCAGCGGTGCGCCGGCCGGCCCCTTCGAGATTCCCCTTAACGCTGCGGAGGTTCGCTGATGCGCCTACTGATGGCCACGGTCGTTCTGCTGTTGTCGGCGACGGTGTCGCCACTGGGCGCTGCGCCGGCGCCGCCGGTTTATTTCGACTGGTTCGAATATTCGGGTCACGACGCGGCGTTCGAAACACCTCTTCCAGCCGGTCACTTCCGCAACCCGATCCTGGCCGGCTTCCATGCGGATCCGAGCATCGTTCGCGCCAACGACCGCTTCTATCTGGTCAATTCCAGCTTCACCTACTTCCCGGGTATTCCGGTATTCGAAAGCATCGATCTGGTGCACTGGAAACAGATCGGCAACGTAATCGACCGACCGACGCAGCTGGACTTCGATGGACTGAGCGTATCGCGCGGCATCTTCGCGCCGGCGATCGAGTACCACGACGGCATGTTCTATGTAGTCACCACGGCCGTCGACAGTGGCGGCAACTTCATCGCGACCGCGCGTGACCCTGCCGGCCCCTGGTCCGACCCGCACTGGCTGCCCAGCGTGGAGGGCATCGACCCGTCGCTGTTCTTCGACGAAGACGGCGCCGTCTACCTGGTCAACAACGATGTGCCGCCCGGTCCGCAGCGCTACGAAGGCCACCGCGCCATCTGGATGCAGCAGATCGATCTGGCCGCGTTCAAGCCGGTAGGGCCGCGCAGGGTGCTCATCGACGGCGGGGTGGAGCCGGCGAAGAACCCGATCTGGATCGAGGGGCCGCATGTCTTCAAGCGCGATGGCTGGTACTACCTCTCCGACGCCGAGGGGGGCACCGGGCCGCAGCATTCCCAGGTGGTCCTGCGCAGCCGCAAGGTCTGGGGGCCGTACCTCCCGTACGCGGGCAATCCGATTCTTACCCAGCGCGACCTGCCGGACGACCGGCCGCTGCCGATCACCAACGCCGGCCATGCCGATCTGGTGGAAGGTCCGGACGGCACCTGGTGGGCGGTGTTCCTGGCCAGTCGCAATTACCAGACGCGCCACTACAACACGGGGCGGGAGACGTATCTGCTGCCCGTGCAGTGGCGGGATGGCTGGCCGGTGATCCTGCCGGCCGAGCAGGCCATCCCGTATGTGGTCAAGGCGCCGTCATGGATGCGGGGCGATACCTCCCAGGCGCCATCAACCGGCAACTTCGTCGATCGCGAAGGTTTCGATGCACCGACGCTCGGCACGGGATGGTTGCAGGTGCGCGTACCCAAACGGGCGTGGGCAGACCTGGGCCTGCGCCCGGGCAGCTTGGCCGTGCATCCGCTGCCGGAGAACCTCGACACGCTGCGTAACCCTGCCTTCCTTGGTCGCCGTCAGCAGCATCTGCGCTTCGAGGCCAGCACTGAAATGACGCGGCCGGCGACGGGTGTGGCGGCGGGCCTTGCTGCGTTCCAGAGCGAGAGTTACTGGTACTTCGTGGGCGTGCGCAGCCTCGGCGGGGATCGCGTGGCGATCTTCCTGGAAGGGCGCGATGGCAGCGGGGCGACCCGCACCCTGGCCACGCGCACCGCGACGGCGTCCACGTCGCTGCGCCTGAAGATCGCCGGTGACGAGGGCAGCTATGCGTTCGCCTTCGACACGGGTGATGGGCAAGGCTGGCAGACGCTCGCCGACGACGTGGACGGAACGGTGTTGAGTACGGATCGCGCAGGCGGCTTTGTCGGCGCGCTGCTGGGACCATTCGCGCGCGACGAGCGCGCCTTGAGGAGCAAATGATGACGCGTGCGCCTTACCTCTTCAGTGGCCGTCGTGGCCCCACCTTCCGCACCCTGGTGCTGTGCGCTGCCATGGCAGCGGCGACCGCCGGTCATGCCGCGGAAACCCAGCCCTGGCTGGACACCTCGGCCAGCTTTGAAACCCGCGCCGCCGCGCTGGTGGGGCAGATGACCCTGGAGGAAAAGGCTGCCCAGATGCAGAACGCCGCGCCGGCCATCGAGCGCCTGGGCGTTCCGGCCTACGACTGGTGGAACGAAGGCCTGCACGGTGTGGCGAGGGCAGGGCAGGCCACCGTCTTCCCGCAGGCGATCGGGCTGGCTGCCACTTTCGACGTGCCGTTGATGGCGCAGGTCGCGACCACCATCAGCGACGAGGCGCGCGCCAAACATCACCAGTTCGTGCGCGAGGGGTCGCATGGCCGCTACCAGGGCCTGACCTACTGGTCGCCGAACATCAACATCTTCCGCGATCCTCGGTGGGGTCGGGGCCAGGAAACCTACGGTGAGGACCCGTACCTGACCGCGCGCATGGGCGTCGCCTTCGTGCACGGCCTGCAGGGCGACGACCCGGTGTACCGCAAGCTCGACGCCACGGCCAAGCATCTGGCCGTGCACAGCGGCCCCGAGGCCGACCGCCACCACTTCGACGCGCGCCCCAGCAAACGCGACCTGTACGACACCTACCTTCCGGCCTTCGAGGCGCTGGTGAAGGAAGGCCAGGTCGACGCGGTGATGGGCGCCTACAACCGGGTGTACGGCGA
Source organism: Stenotrophomonas sp. TWI1183 (assembly GCF_039673115.1). Classification (NCBI taxonomy): domain Bacteria; kingdom Pseudomonadati; phylum Pseudomonadota; class Gammaproteobacteria; order Lysobacterales; family Lysobacteraceae; genus Stenotrophomonas; species Stenotrophomonas sp. TWI1183. The sequence continues at coordinate 6,462 of NZ_JBDJKZ010000024.1, read as the reverse complement.
GTCCGCCAGCGCCAGCACGTTCCTGCTGCGCGACGTGCTGCGCCGCGATTGGGGCTTCAAGGGTTATGTAGTGTCCGACTGCTGGGCCATCGTCGATATCTGGAAGCATCACAAAATCGTGCCAAGCCGCGAGGCCGCCGCGGCACTGGCGGTCAAGAACGGCACCGAGCTGGAGTGCGGCCAGGAATACGCGACGCTGCCGGCCGCAGTACGCCAAGGGCTGATCAGCGAGGCGGAGATCGACGATGCGGTGACGCGGCTGTTCACCGCGCGGATGCGGCTGGGCATGTTCGATCCGCCCGAGCGCGTGCGCTGGGCGCGGATACCGGCCTCGGTGAACCAGGCCCCCGCGCACGACGCACTGGCCCTGAAGGCCGCGCAGCACTCACTGGTGCTGCTGAAGAACGATGGCGTGCTGCCGTTGTCGCGCAGCCTCAAGCGCATTGCCGTGGTCGGCCCGACCGCCGATGACACCATGGCCCTGCTCGGCAACTACTTCGGCACGCCGGCCGCGCCGGTGACCATCCTGCAGGGGATCCGCGACGCGGCGAAGGGCGTCGAGGTGCAGTACGCACGCGGCGTCGACCTGGTCGAAGGGCGCGACGATCCCGGTGCGACACCGCTGATCGAGGCAGCGTACCTGCGGCCGTCGGCCGATTCCCCGGAACGTGGCCTGCGCGGTGAGTACTTCCGCACGCCCGATCTGTCAGGGACGCCGGCCCTGGTTCGCACCGATGCACAGATCGGTTTCCGCTGGGACCGGGGTTCACCCACCGACAACCTGCTGGCCCGCGGCGAAGCGGCGCCGGGGCAGGGCATTCCCAACGATGGCTTCAGCATCCGCTGGCAGGGCCAGCTGCTGCCGCCGGTCTCGGGCCGCTACCGGATCGAGGCGGCCGCCGACGACGGCTTCCGTCTCTACGTCGATGGAAAGCGGGTGCTGGACCACTGGGCCAACAGTGATCGCCTGCGCAGCGACGGTGTCGACCTGGACCTACAGGCGGGCCGCGCCTACGAGCTCACGCTGGAGTACTTCGATAACGAGCGCGACGCCGGCGTGCGGCTGGGCTGGCGCATGCCCGGCGCGAAGCCGCCGTTCGAGGAGGCGGTCGATGCCGCCCGCAACGCGGACGTGGTGGTCTTCGTCGGCGGCCTGACCGGCGATGTCGAGGGCGAGGAGATGACGGTGAACTATCCGGGCTTCGCGGGCGGCGACCGCACCGACCTGCGCCTGCCCGCCACCCAGCGCGCCCTGCTGGAAGCGCTGCATGCCACGGGCAAGCCGGTGGTGATGGTGCTGACCGGGGGCTCGGCGCTGGCGGTGGAATGGGCCCAGGCGAACCTGTCCGCGATCCTGATGAGCTGGTATCCCGGGCAGCGCGGTGGCACCGCGGTGGGCGAAGCGCTGTTCGGCGACACCAATCCCGCGGGCCGGCTGCCGGTGACCTTCTACACCGCGGGCCAGGCGATGCCGGCCTTCGACGACTACACGATGGAGGGCCGCACCTACCGCTACTTCCGCGGCACGCCGCTGTATCCGTTCGGCTACGGGCTGTCCTATACCCGGTTCGGCTACGGCAGACTCCGTCTGGATGCGCCCAGCATCGCCGACAACGGCACGCTCAAGGTGCAGGTGGACGTCTCCAACACGGGCAAGCGCGCGGGTGATGAAGTGGTGCAGGTGTATGTGCGGCGACTGGCCGCCGGCGCAGGCGATGCGCAGCAGACCTTGCAGGGCTTCCAGCGTGTCCACGTGGCGCCTGGCGAGCGGCGCACCGTGGCATTCGATCTGCACGCACAGCAGGCGCTGCGCCAGTACGACGACGCACGCGGCACCTATGCGGTCCCGCCGGGGGAGTACGAAGTAAGGGTCGGCGGCTCCAGCGCCGATGCCCGTGCGCAGAGCCGCTTCACCGTGGAGGCACGTCGTGACTGATGCCCGCCACATGGGTATTCCCGAGCACACGCTGTCCGTCCGGGAGAAGCTGGGCTACAGCCTGGGCGACCTCGCGGCCAACCTGATCTTCCAGACGCTGATCACCTACCTGGCGTTCTTCTACACCGATGTGTACCGGTTGCCGCCCGCCACGGCGGCGACGATCATCCTTGTCATCGGCCTGCTGGGCGCTTTCGTGTTCACCCCGCTGATCGGCATTGCCGCTGACCGCACGGTCAGCCGCTGGGGAAAGTTCCGGCCCTGGATCCTGTGGACGGCGATTCCCTTCGGCGCGCTGTCGCTGCTGGCCTTCAGTACGCCGGACCTCGGCGGGCATGGCAAGGTCATCTACGCCCTGGTGACCTATGGCCTGCTGATGTTCGTGTACGCGGCCAACAACCTGCCGTACTCCGCGCTCAGCGGCGTGCTGACCGGCAACATGGCCCAACGCAACAGCCTGTCGGCCTACCGCTTCGTGGCGGTGATGATCGCGCAGTTCATCATCCAGGTGCTGTTGCTGCCGCTGGTGCTGATCCTGGGCGACGGGGATCGCGTGCAGGGCTTCGAGCGGGTAATGACCGTGTTTGCGGTCGTGGGCACGCTGTTCTTCCTGATCACCTTCGCCACCACCCGCGAGCGCATCGTGCCGGCCAAGGAACAGACCGGCGGGGTGATGCAGGACCTGTCCGACCTGCTGCACAACCGGCCGTGGAAGGTGATGCTGGCCCTGACGGTGCTGGTCTTCATCAACCTCGCCCTGAAGGGCGGCACCTACATCTACTACTTCCAGTACTACATGAGCGAAGCCGCGTTGGCGGGTTTTCTCGACGCCTCCGGCTTCAACCGCTTCATCGGGGGAGTGAACGCGACCCTCAACGGATGGGGCCTGTCCGGCTTCACCTGGCCTGAGGATCCAGCGACGTCCGCCTTCAGCCTGTTCAACGCCTGCGGCATCCTCTGCATGATCCTGGGCATCGGCGTCTCCCGCCGCCTGGCCGACCGCTTCGGCAAGCGTGATGTCTTCGGCGGTGCGCTGCTGGTATCCACCGTGTTCCTGCTGGTGTTCTACCTGTTTCCGCCCACGGCGGTCGGCGTGGCCTTTGGCGCCTTCATGCTGCACGGATTCTGCTACGGCATCACCATCCCGCTGCTGTGGGCGATGATCGCCGACGTTGCCGACTATTCGGAATGGAAGAACCATCGCCGCGCCACCGCGATCATCTTCTCCGCGATGCTGTGCGGGTTGAAGATCGGGCTCAGCATCGGCGGTGCACTGGTCGCCGGGATTCTCGCGCACCATGGTTATCAGGCCGGTGCGGAACAGCAGCCCCAGGCCGTGGTGGACGGAATCCGCCTGACCGTGAGCCTCTACTGCTCCATTCCCTTCCTGGTCGCGGTTGCGCTGCTCTTCCTCTACAAGATCGACAAAGGGATGGAGACGCGCATCGAGCATGACCTGCATCTGCGTCGCCAGGGAAACACGCTTGATCAGCTCGCGGCACATGCCATCTCCCAGCCGCTGGTGACCCACATCTATACGGCCGATCCGTCGGCACACGTGTTCGAGGGGCGCCTGTACATCTATCCGTCGCACGATATCGACGGCGGCGCGCCCTTCGACGATGACGGTGGGCATTTCGGCATGGAGGATTACCACGTGCTGCGGATGGACTCGCCCGAGGCCGACGCCATCGACTGCGGCATGGCGTTGCATGTGCGCGACGTACCCTGGGCTGCGCAGCAGATGTGGGCACCGGACGCGGCCCACCGCGACGGCCGCTACTACCTGTATTTCCCGGCCAAGGACGGGCAGGGCATGTTCCGGATCGGCGTGGCGGTGGCGGATCGCCCGGAGGGACCGTTCACTGCCGAACCCGAGCCGATGGAGGGCACGTACTCGATCGACCCGGCCGTATACGAAGACGACGACGGCACGCATTACCTCTACTTCGGCGGCATCTGGGGCGGCCAGTTGCAGAAGTACCGTGACAACCGCTTCGATGCGACGCATGAAGAGCCGACCGGGGAAGCGCCCGCACTGGGACCGCGTGTCGGGCGACTGGAGGCGGGAATGACGCGGCTGGCGGAGCCAACGCGAGAGGTCGTCATCCTGGACGAGCACGGACAGCCGCTGCGTGCCGATGACCATGCGCGCCGGTTCTTCGAAGGACCGTGGCTGCACAAGTACCAGGGCCGCTATTACCTGTCGTACTCCACGGGCAATACGCACCTGCTGTGCTACGCCATCGGTGACAGCCCGTACGGACCGTTCACCTATGCCGGGGTGATCCTGAAGCCCGTTGTGGGCTGGACCACGCATCACTCCATCTGTGCGTTCAAGGGGCAGTGGTATCTCTTCTACCATGACGCCTTGTTGTCGGGCGGCGTGACCCATCTGCGCTCGGTCAAGTGCACGCCGCTGCAGATGGAAGCCGACGGCAGCATCCGGACGATCCATCCGTATGGCGCTTGAAGCGGCGTCACCGAAAGATGATGCGCAGGCGCCGCTGCCGGGTGGGCGCCTGTACTGGTTGCGGGCAGGAAAGCTGGAGGTCGCGCTCGCACCGGAAGCCGGTGGACGCATTGCGCAGATTCGCTATGACGGTGTGGACTGGCTGGTGGGTGAGCAGGAGGGTGGGGCGGCTGCGATCGGATGGGGGTGCTATCCGATGGTGCCGTGGGCTGGGCGGATCCGGCAGGGGCAATTTTCCTTTGATGGCAAGCCGTATGTGCTGCCGCGGAACTTTGGCGGGCACGCGATCCACGGGGTGGGCTTCTCACGGCCGTGGCGTATCGACAGTCTCGGGGCGGACGGCGCGGCGCTGTCGCTGGCGCTTCCTGAGGATGGGTATTGGCCTTTCGGTGGCACAGCGACACAGGCCATCCACGTGCATTCCGACGGCCTCGATCTGCAACTTGTCGTGCAGGCTGGCGACCAGCCGATGCCAGCCGTACTCGGCTGGCATCCCTGGTTCCGCAAACCGGACCAACTGCTGTTCGCTCCCAAGGCGATGTACCCCCGGGACGGGGAGGGCATCGCCACCTTGCCCTGTGTGAGTCCGGCGCCCGGCCCCTGGGATGACTGCTTTGTAAGCCCCGCCGACGTCATGCTCGTCTCAGCCGGCCAGCGGCTGCGTATGCGAGCGGACACCGATCACTGGGTGATCTACGACGGCGCCGCGCACGCCACCTGCGTGGAGCCACAGACCGGCCCGCCCGATGGGTTCACGCTGGCACCGAACCATCTGCAGCCAGGTCAGCGGCTGGAGCTGACCTTCGAGCTGAGGTGGCAGATCGACACAGGCGATGTTCCGGCGCCCGGGGATCGGTAGCCGGGTCACTGATCGGCTTGTTTCGCCGCTGCTCCGCCATCGGTCGTTTTGACCACGGCGGGGGTGGTCCAGCGGCCCTCCAGCAGCGCCGGCTTGGGACGGTAGTAGCGCATGAACATCACGAACGGACCCTTGGGAGCGGGCAGCCAGTTGGCCTGCCTCTCCTTGCCGGGCGAGTCCGCCTGGATGTAGATCGTCAGCCCACCGTCAGGATCCTTCTTCAATCCAGCCAGCATCGGCGAGTTGATCAGGTAGCGGTTGATCGGATTCTTGACCAGCAGCTGCTGCGGCAGTCCGTACATCGTGACCGACCAGAAGGCGTCCACGGGCGGCAGCTGGTCCGTGGCAAAGCGCAGGGTGTAGGCGCCTTTACTGCCGTCCAGGGGCTGGCCTTCGGAATCCTTGTCCAGGATGGGGTACATCGCCTCTTCGCGGGAGTTCGCGCCGATGCCCACCTGGGTCCCGGTCGCACGGGCGACGTAGTCGTTTTTCAGGAAGTCCCGACTGCCGAACAGGGCATCGGTCTTGCCGCCCAGCGACGCGCGCTTGTCATCGATCTGCTTCTGCCCTTCGGCCATGCCCTCCTTGAGCGCAGCCTGCATCGGCGGCGGCAGGCGGTTCGCATCAAAGGGCTTGCCCGGCTCGATACCCAGCGTGGCGAAGCGTTCGCGCAGGGCAGCCTCACTCGGGTGCGGCGGCTGCGCGAACTGCAGCAGGAACGCCAGCTGGTTGAAGAACTCCAGCGACGTCCGATCCTGCGCCGCCGGCGTGGGCGTGATCCATGCGATGGCGGGTGCCGGCGGCGGGGCTGGTGTCCCGGCGAAGGCTGACAACGGCTGCACCTTGTAGCCGGCCTGGATCTTCTTCACGTTCTCCAGGTCTGCCGCGTTGAAGAGCTGGGTACGGCCAACCACGCTGACCAGGTCGGTCTCCGAACGGATCACCTTGGTGATGCCCTTGGGCGCTTCCCCCTTCCAGCCCGGCCCGGCGATCAGGAAGCTGCCGCCGTCATTGCCGGTCGTGCGGCTGCCGATGTAGTCGAAATTGAAGGTGTAAAGATCCATCAGCTGGAAGACGAAGTAACGATCCTTCGCCATCCTGGGCACGGTGATCACCACCGGCTCTGCCCGCAGATCCAGCATGGCAAAGGAGTAGGGGGTGTCCGAATTCGGCGTCACGAAGGCAGTGTCGTCC
>NZ_JBDJKZ010000023.1:0-69337 GCF_039673115.1 Stenotrophomonas sp. TWI1183 | reverse complement strand
GCGGGGGGGGGGCGTCTGCGCTTCGGGCGGGTGTAGCTCCCGCCCCCCCCCCCCCCCCCACTACGGGGAATAGGCGACCGAGGGTGCGTAAAAAAAAACGCCGGGCAGTGCCCGGCGTTTCCTCAATCCGTACCGACCAACGGTCGGTACCTACCGCAGCAGCTCGATCAGCCCAGCAGGTGGGCGACGCCGGAGCGCTCTTCTTCCAGCTCGGCCAGGGTCTTGTCGATGTACTTCTGGCTGAAGTCGTCGACCGGCAGATCCTTGACCAGGGTGTACTCGCCGTTCTCGGTGGTGACCGCGAAGCCGAAGATCACGCCTTCCGGGATGCCGTAGGAGCCGTCGGACGGCACGCCCATGGTGACCCACTTGCCGTTGCTGCCCAGCACCCAGTCACGGATGTGGTCGACGGCGGCATTGGCAGCCGAGGCAGCCGAGGACGAACCACGGGCTTCGATGATCGCCGCGCCGCGCTTGCCCACGGTCGGGATGAAGGTCGATGCGTTCCATTCCTGGTCGTTGATCGCCTCGGCGATGGAGGCACCGTCGGCGGTGGCGAAACGGTAGTCCGGGTACATGGTCGGGCTGTGGTTGCCCCACACGATCAGCTTCTCCATGCCACCGACCGGCTTGCCGAGCTTGGTCGACAGCTGGCTCAGCGCACGGTTGTGGTCCAGGCGCAGCATGGCGGTGAAGTTGCGCGGGTTCAGGTCCGGCGCCGACTTCATGGCGATGTAGGCGTTGGTGTTGGCCGGGTTACCGACCACCAGCACCTTGACGTCACGCTTGGCGACCTTGTTCAGCGCCGCGCCCTGGGCGGTGAAGATCTTGGCGTTTTCCAGCAGCAGATCCTTGCGCTCCATGCCCGGGCCGCGCGGACGCGCGCCGACCAGCAGGGCGATATCGGCGTCCTTGAAGGCCACTTCGGCGTCGTCGGTACCGACCATGCCGGCCAGCAGCGGGAAGGCGCAGTCTTCCAGTTCCATCATCACGCCGCGCAGGGCGGCCTGGGCCTTGTCGACCGGCAGCTCGAGCAACTGCAGGATGACCGGCTGGTCCTTGCCCAGCATGTCGCCGGAGGCGATGCGGAACAGCAGGGCGTAGCCGATCTGGCCGGCGGCGCCGGTCACGGCAACACGAACAGGTGCTTTCATGGGGATTTCCTCTGCTAAGAAACGTAAAAACGGCCCCCTTCACAGGGGGCCGTCGGGATCGGATCAGGCGGTGGGGATCAGCTTGTTCCACTCCGCCACGCGCTCGGCCTGGGCGGCCAGCACGGCGTCGGTGTCGCCTTCCAGGGTGATCGAATGGATCACGTCGCCCTGCTTGACCGAGTCCACGATGGCCTGGCCGTCGAGGACCTGGCCGAACACGGTGTGCTTGCCGTCCAGCCAATCGGTCTTGATGTGGGTGATGAAGAACTGGCTGCCGTTCGTGTTCGGGCCGGCATTGGCCATCGACAGCGAACCGACCTGGTGCTTCACGCCGTTCTTTTCATCTTCGAACTTGTAGCCCGGGCCGCCGGTGCCCTGGCCCTTGGGGCAGCCGCCCTGGATCATGAAGTCCGGGATCACGCGGTGGAAGACCAGGCCGTCATAGAAGCCGTGCTTGACCAGGTTGACGAAGTTGGCGACCGTCAGCGGGGCCTTGTCAGCGAACAGCTCGACCTTGATCGGGCCCTGGGTGGTGTCGAAAGTGGCGATGAGGGACATGCAAATCCTTGGGGTACGGGGGTTTGTCGTTAGCCCCATAGGATACACCCGTGGTATGCGGGCGGCCTGCAAAAAGGAGGACGGTAGTGCCGGCCGTTGGCCGGCAGCCAGGCAGAACCTGCCGGAGATCATGGGGTTGCCGGCCAGCGGCCGGCACTACCTGAATGCCCGTCCGGCAAGGCTTGCGACGCACTTTTCGCGATTGGTCATCTTGGCCGTATAATGTTGGACTTCTTTTTCCAAATCCGGCGCCGACTGGCCCCCTTTCGCATGTCTATCGAAAATCTTCGCAACATCGCCATCGTCGCCCACGTCGACCACGGTAAGACCACCCTCGTCGACCAGCTGCTCAAGCAGTCCGGCACCCTCTCCGAGCGCACCGTGCTCGCCGAGCGCGTGATGGACAGCAATGACCAGGAAAAGGAACGCGGCATCACCATCCTGGCCAAGAACACGGCCATCACCTGGGAAGACAAGAAGACCGGTATCAAGAACCGGATCAACATCGTCGACACCCCGGGACACGCCGACTTCGGCGGCGAAGTGGAGCGCGTGCTGTCGATGGTCGACACCGTGCTGATCCTCGTCGACGCGATGGACGGCCCGATGCCGCAGACCCGCTTCGTGACCCAGAAGGCCTTCGCGATGGGCTTCAAGCCGATCGTCGTGGTCAACAAGGTCGACCGTCCGGGCTCGCGTCCGGATTGGGTGATCGACCAGGTCTTCGACCTGTTCGACAAGCTCGGCGCCACCAATGAGCAGCTCGACTTCCCGATCGTCTACGCGTCGGCCCTGAACGGCTACGCTGGCCTGGAAGACACCGTGCGCGACGGCGACATGACCCCGCTGTACGAAGCGATCATGCAGCACGCGCCGATGCCGGAAGTGGACCCGGAAGGTCCGTTCCAGATGCGCATCAGCCAGCTGGACTACAACAACTTCGTGGGCGTGATCGGCATCGGCCGCGTGCAGCGCGGCACCCTGAAGAAGAACATGCAGGTCGCGGTCATCGATCGTGAAGGCAAGAAGCGCAACGGCAAGGTCGCGCAGGTGCTGGGCTTCCTGGGCCTGGAGCGCATCGAGCAGGACACCGCCGAAGCCGGCGACATCGTCGCCATCTCCGGTATTCCGGAACTGACCATCTCCGACACCCTGTGCCACCCGGATACCCCGGAAGCCCTGCCGGCGCTGACCGTCGATGAACCGACGATCTCGATGACCTTCCAGGTCAACAACTCGCCGTTCGCCGGCAACAAGGACCTGTCCGGTGGCAAGTTCCTGACCAGCCGCCAGATCAAGGACCGCCTGGATCGCGAGCAGGTCCACAACGTGGCCCTGAAGGTCGAACAGCTGGAAGACGCCGACAAGTTCCTGGTCTCCGGCCGTGGCGAACTGCATCTGTCGGTGCTGATCGAGAACATGCGTCGTGAAGGCTACGAGCTGGCCGTGTCGCGTCCGGAAGTGATCATCAAGCAGATCGACGGCCAGGCCATGGAGCCGATCGAGCAGCTGGTGGTGGACATCGAAGAACAGCACCAGGGCGGCGTCATGGAAAAGCTGGGCACCCGCAAGGGCCAGCTGAAGAACATGGAGCCGGACGGCAAGGGCCGTGTCCGCCTGGAATACCAGATCCCGGCCCGTGGCCTGATCGGTTTCCAGAACGAGTTCAAAACCCTGACCCAGGGTTCGGGCCTGCTGTTCCATGTGTTCGACCATTACGGTCCGAAGGAACAGGGTTCGATCGCCAAGCGCCAGAACGGCGTGATGATCGCCAATGCCCCGGGTGCCACCCCGGCGTACTCCCTGGGCCCGCTGCAGGAACGCGGCAAGCTGTTCGCTGCTGAAGGCGACAACGTGTATGAAGGCCAGCTGGTCGGCATCCACTCCAAGGACAACGATCTGACCGTCAACGCGATCAAGACCAAGCCGCTGACCAACATGCGCGCTTCGGGCAAGGACGATGCGATCCAGCTGACCCCGGCGATCAAGTACTCGCTGGAGCAGGCCCTGGACTTCATCGAAGACGACGAGCTGGTCGAGATCACCCCGAAGGAAATCCGCCTGCGCAAGAAGGGCCTGACCGAAAGCGACCGCAAGAAGGCATCGCGCGGCGGCTGATCGGACCCATTGTCGTGATCGACAAGCCCTACAACCCGGATCCTCACAAGCATCCGGGGCTTCACCTGATCGCCTTGCTGGAAGCCAGCAAGGCGGTTCTGGCGCTGTTGGCTGCGACCGGGCTGGAAATGCTCGGCCCGCAGCCCCTGCGCCATGCGGTCAATGCCCTGATCCGGCGTTTCAGTCTGGACCCGGATCACGGCACCCTGCCCTCGCTGCTCAACATGATCAGCCCCGATGCGGTGCATCTGGCGGCTGCTGCAATGGTCGCCTACGGCGTCCTGCACCTTTTCGAGGCCTGGGGCCTCTGGCGCGCCAAGGCCTGGGCCTCCTGGCTGGGCTGCGTCACTGCCGGCATCTACCTGCCGTTCGATATCTACGCCATCCTCCGTCACCCGGGCTGGGCCTCGTGGTCGGTGCTGGTGATCAATCTGATCGTGGTCGGCGTGCTCGCCCGCGATATCCGCAAACGCCATGGCAAGGCCGCCAAAACGGCTTGAGTTGCCAAGCGGCGCCCGCGGTGGTTAGCCTGACGGCCGGTTCGGGGGGACAGGCATGCGCCTGACACTGACATCGCTGATGCTCATCGCGCTGGCCGGCTGCAGCCCGGGCCCGGCGCCCCTGCATGCCCGTGAATCGCCTGCGCCGCCCCCCTCGCCGAGCGCCACGCTCCCGTTCGCCTATGCCGAAGCCGGCATCAGCGACCTGCAGTCACGCATGGCCAGCGGCGAGCTGGACAGTGTCACCCTGACCCGCGCCTACCTGGACCGCATCGCCCGCCTCGACCGGGCCGGCCCGCGCCTGCGCGCGGTCATCGAGCTCAACCCCGATGCGCTGCGCGAGGCCGCACAGCTGGACGCCGAGCGTCGCCAGGGACAGCTGCGCGGCCCGCTGCACGGCATCCCGCTGCTGCTCAAGGACAACATCGGCGCCAGCCCCATGAGCACCACCGCCGGCTCGCTGGCCCTGGAAGGGTTCCGCCCGGACGATGCGTTCCTGGTCCACCGCCTGCGCGCGGCCGGCGCGCTGATCCTCGGCAAGACCAACCTGAGCGAATGGGCCAACTTCCGCTCCAGCCGATCGATTTCCGGCTGGAGTGCCCGCGGCGGCCAGACCCGCAATCCGTACCGGCTCAGCCACAACCCGTGCGGCTCCAGCAGCGGCAGCGCGGTCGCGGTCTCGGCCAATCTCGCGGTGGCGGCGATCGGCACCGAGACCGACGGCAGCATCGTCTGCCCGGCCGCGGTCAACGGCGTGGTCGGCTTGAAGCCGACGGTCGGGCTGGTCAGCCGCGAGGGCATCATCCCGATCTCCTTCAGCCAGGACACCGCCGGCCCGATGACCCGCAGCGTGGCCGACGCAGCCGCGCTGCTGACCGCCATGGCCGGCCGCGACGAGGCCGACCCGGCCACTGCGACCATGCCCGGACGTGCGGTCTACGACTACACCTCGCGCTTGAACGCCGACGGCCTGCGCGGCGCCCGGATCGGCGTGCTGTATGGCGACCTGATGCAGAAGCCGGGCATCGCGCCGGCCCTGCAGCATGCCGTGGCCGTGCTGCGCGATGCCGGCGCGACCGTGGTGCCGGTGCAGTTGCCGACCCAGGGCCAGTGGCAGGACGCCGAACGGATCGTCCTGATGCACGAGTTCAAGGCCGGGCTGCAGCGTTACTTCACGACCTACCGCGCGCCGGTGCGCAGCCTGGACGACGTGATCGCCTGGAACCGCCAGCATGCGGGCAAGGAACTGGCGCTGTTCGACCAGGACCTGATGGACACCGCCGCGACGATGGGCGGCCTGGGTACGCCCGAGTACATCCGCGCGCGCAGCGATGCCCGCCGGCTGGCCGGCCCGGAAGGCATCGATGCGGTGCTGCGCGAACAGAAGCTGGATGCGCTGGTGGCGCCGACCACCGGCGTGGCATGGCCGATCCGGCCGGGCAGCGGCGATGACTTCCCCGGCGAGAGCTACAGCGCCGCGGCGGTGGCCGGCTACCCGAGCCTGACCGTGCCCATGGCGCACGTGGACGGCCTGCCGCTGGGGCTGCTGTTCATGGGGACCGCGTGGAGCGAGCCGCGCCTGATCGAGCTGGGCTACGCCTACGAGCAGCGGACCCGCGCACGCCGTCCGCCGCGGTTCCAGACCGATACCCTGCTGACGAACGGCGTCGCACTCTGAGGGCGTGTACCGACCAACGGTCGGTACCTACCGGGTCGCATCGCCCGGGTCCGGCAGGATCGCGGGCTCACCATCCTCGGCACCGGGCGAGCGCACATCCTCGGCCGGCTGCGAACGCGCGCGTCGCGTCGGCGTGGCTTCCTGGTTGAGCTCGGCACGGGTGCGCGGCAGTGCCTGCGGATGCTCGCGCGCCAGGAAATCGAGCATGCGCTCGCGCACGATGCAGCGCAGGTCGAAGGCATCACCGGAGTTGCGCGCGCTCACCAGCAGACGCACCTGCAGCGTGTGTTCGCTGGTTTCGGTCACCTGGGTCACGCAGACCTGGCCATCCCATAGCGCCTCGCCTTTGCAGATCCGCTCCAGTTCGGCGCGGATCGCCGGGATCGGCGCGGTGTAGTCCAGCCACAGGAACGCGGTGCCAAGCAGATCGGCGCTGCGCCGGGTCCAGTTCTGGAAGGGGTGTTCGATGAACCAGGTCAGCGGCACCACCATCCGCCGCGCGTCCCAGATCCGCACCACGACGTAGCTGCTGTTGATCTCTTCCACGCGGCCCCATTCGCCCTCGACGATGACCACATCGTCCAGCCGGATCGGCTGGGTCAACGCGATCTGCAGACCGGCGATCAGGTTGCCGAACACCGGCTTGGCCGCGATGCCGGCGACCAGGCCGATGATGCCGGCCGAGGCCAGCAGCGCGGTGCCGATCTGGCGGACCATCGGAAACGTCAGCAGGATCAGCGACACACCCACCAGGATGATCGCGCCCATCAGCACACGGCTCAGCACCCGGGTCTGGGTCTGGATGCGGCGTGCCTCGAGGTTGTCGGCCACCTCCATCGGGTGATCGCGCAGGATCGCCTGCTCGCCCGCGGCCACCGCGCGTACCAGCAGCCAGATGAAGCAGCCGGTCAGGCCGATATGCAGCAGCCGCAGTGCCTGCTCGAGCCGGTGCTCCTGCAGCGGCGTGGCCTCCAGGGCCGGAATCAGCAGCAACAGCGGCAGCGCGAACGCCAAGGGCCGGCTGATCACCCGCGCGATGCGGGCACGGCGGTAATCACGGTCTTTCAGACGACGCGTCAACGCCATCAGCAACCACCAGCCACTGATCCCGATCGCCAGCGCGATCGAGATGGGCCAGAGATACAGCGCTGCCTGCTGCCAGTCGACGGTCACGGCACGCTCCTGTGTTCTTCGCGGGGAAGTCCACAGGATGCCGGTGCCGCCATGACCATCGTGTCAGGCGAATGTAAGGTGCGTGTCGAGGACACGCACCGATATCAGTCGGCGTAGTGCGCCTGCTTGCGCACGATCGCCATCGCGATCTCCAGCGACTGTTCGTAGTTCAGCCGCGGATCCACCGAGGAGCGGTAGGCACGCTCCAGATCGCGCTCGGTCAACTCGCGCGCCCCGCCGGTGCATTCGGTCACGTCCTCACCGGTCAGCTCCAGATGCACACCGCCCAGCCGGGTGCCGGCCGCGGCGTGCAGGTCGAAGGACATCTCGACCTCGCCACGCACGTTGTCGAAACGACGCGTCTTGTAGCCATTGCTGGTGCTCTCGGTATTGCCATGCATCGCATCGCACACCCACAGCACCCGCCGGCCATCGCGCTTGACCGCGTTCAACAGCGGCGGCAGTTTCTCGGCGATCTGCGCCGCGCCCATGCGGTGGATGAAGCTCAGGCGGCCCGGCTCGTCATCGGGATTGAGCACATCGATCAGGCGCAGCAGCTGGTCCGGCTGCACCGACGGCCCGACCTTGATCGCGATCGGATTGCGCACGCCACGCAGGTATTCCACGTGCGCGCCATCGAGTGCGGCGGTGCGCATGCCGATCCACGGGTAATGCGTGCTCAGGTTCAGCCAGCCCTGCTGGCGCGGCACCTGGCGGGTCAGCGCCTGCTCATACGGCAGCAGCAGCGCTTCGTGCGAGGTGTAGAAGTCGATCCGGTTGAGGTTGTACACCTGCGCGCCGGACAGCGTCTCCATGAAACGCACCGCATCGCCGATCGAGGACACCATCTTCTGGTAGTCGGTGGCCAGCGGCGAATGCCGCACCCACTCCAGGTTCCAGTACTCGGGGTGGTGCAGATCGGCGAAGCCGCCATCGATCAGCGCGCGCACGAAGTTCATCGTCATCGCCGAGTGCGCGTGCGCCTGCAGCATCCGGCGCGGGTCCGGCAGGCGGGCCGCTTCGGTGAACTCCGGCGCATTGATCACGTCGCCGCGGTAGCTCGGCAGGGTCACGCCGTCGCGGGTTTCGGTATCGGCCGAGCGCGGCTTGGCGTACTGCCCGGCGAAGCGCCCGACCCGGATCACCGGCTTGCGCATGCCGTGCACCAGCACAAGGCTCATCTGCAGCAGCACCTTCAGCCGGTTGGAGATGGTGGTGGATTCGCAGTCGCTGAAGTTCTCCGCGCAGTCGCCGCCCTGCAGCAGGAAGCGCTTGCCCTCCTGGGCCTCGGCCAGCTGCTGCTTGAGCGCCAGGATCTCCCAGGAGGTCACCAGCGGCGGCAGCCGCTTCAGCTCGTGCAGGGCGGCATCCAGCGCCAGCGGGTCCGGATAGGTCGGCAGCTGCAGCGCGGGCTTGCCACGCCAGCTCTCCGGCGACCAGGCAGCGTCGACAGCGGTCGCGGCGGGACCGGCTACGGGCGGGGCGGACAGGCTCATCACGGACTTCCGGGGTGTGGGGCCGGTCATGGTCGCAGAGCGCGCCCCAGACGCAAAGGGGCGGTCATGCCGGCCCAGGCTGAACGCCGAAGAAAGGCCACGGCGATCAGCCAGATCGCGCATGGTCCACCGGCGTGGGACAGGCGCATGATTTGTTACGGAGTAACACTCGCCAGGCCGGCCCCTCCTCCCTTTGCCCAGCCAAGCCATCCCCATGAAGCCCTCCCTGCTTGCTACCGGTATCGCTGTTTCCCTGGCCCTGACCGGCCTGCCCGCCCTCGCCGCCGCACCCACGAGCGCCGCCCCGTTCCCCGCGGTCACCGATCTGGACGCGGTCACCGTCAGCGCCCAGCTCGACCAGGCGCGCAACGCGCTGTCGCCGGATATCGGCAGCAGCCAGTACCAGATCACCGCCGAAGACATCCAGCACCTGCCGCTGGGCGCGTCCACCCCGTTGAACCAGGTGCTGCTGCAGGCGCCCGGGGTGGTCCAGGACTCCTATGGCGGTGTCCACGTGCGCGGCGACCACGCCAATCTCCAGTACCGGCTCAACGGCGTCCTGCTGCCCGAATCGATCTCCGGCTTCGGCCAGACCCTGGACGCCCGCGCGATCAAGAGCATCCGCCTGATGGACGGTGCCCTCCCGGCGCAGTTCGGCGAGCGCACCGCCGCCGTGGTGGACATCACCACCCGCAGCGGCGCCGAGCTGGGCAATGGCGGCAGCGCCGGCCTCACCGCCGGCTCCTACGGCAAGCTCAACCCCAACGCCTCGTGGTGGGGCAGCCAGGGCCGCTGGAGCGGATACCTGACCGGCAACTACGACCAGAACCAGGCCGGCATGGAGAATCCCACGGCCTCGCGCAGGCCGGACCACGATGACACCCACCAGGGCAAGGCGTTCGCCGACCTGACCTACCTGGTCAACGAAGACACCCGCCTGAGCCTGTTCGCCGGGTTCTCCAACAACCGCTTCCAGATCCCGGTCAACCCCGGCCAGACGCCGCAGTTCGGCTACCTGGATACCGTCAACGCGGACTCGGCCGCGCTGGATGAAAACCAGCGCGAGACCACCCGCTTCGGCATGCTGGTGCTGCAGGGCACGCTGGGCGATACGGCCTACCAGGTCTCGGCCGGCCAGCGGTACAGCGACCTGTCCTTCCGCCCGGACCTCGCCGGCGACCTGATCTTCAACGGCGTCGCCTCGCAGGTGGAGCGCAGCAACCGCGCCAACACCGTGCAGGCCGATGCCTCCACCCCGCTCGGTGAAAACCACACGCTGCGCTATGGCCTGTACGTCAACGCCGAACGCGCCCGGGCCGGCAGCGACACCTGGGTGTTCCCGGTCGACGCCGACGGCCAGCAGGCCAGCACCACGCCACGGCGCATTCCGGAGGCGAGCGCGTTCAACGCCACCACCACCGCGGTCTACCTGCAGGACGAATGGCGGATCGGCGCGGACTGGACGGTCAACTACGGCCTGCGCGGCGACCGCTACACGGCCTTCGGTGGCACCGAAGGCCAGCTCAGCCCGCGTCTGGGCGTGGTCTGGAACGCCAGCGACAGCACCACCGTGCATGCCGGCTACGCGCGCTACTTCACCCCACCGGCGAGCGAACTGGTGGCCAGCAGCGACATCGCCCTCTACGACGGCACCACCAACCAGCAACCGGCCGGTGGCAGCACCACCCCGCTCTCCGAGCGCAGCGACTACTACGACATCGGCGTCTCCCAGCAGGTCGGCGAACACCTCACCCTCGGCCTGGACGCCTACGATCGCAAGGTCGACCGCCTGCAGGACGAGGGCCAGTTCGGCGCCGCCTACATCTACTCCACCTTCAACTACCGCCTGGGCCACATCCACGGCGTGGAGTTCAGCGCCGACTACAGCCACGGGCCGCTCAACGCCTACGTCAACGCCGCCTACAACAAGGCCATGGGCAAGCAGGTCATCACCGGCCAGTACAACCTCGATCCCGAGGCCCTCGCCTACGTCCAGAACAACTGGATCCACCTGGACCACGACCAGAAACTGACCTCGTCGGGCGGCATCAGCTACGCCTTCGCCGGCCACAACCGCCTGGGCGCCGACTACGTGTTCGGCAGCGGCCTGCGCTCGGATACCGACGGCGTCCCCAACGGCGGCGAACTCCCCGCCTACCTCCAGCTCAACCTCAGCGCGGCCCACGACTTCAACGCCGACAGCGGCCACCCGCTGCACGCACAGCTCGCCCTGGTCAACGCACTGGACCGCAGCTACCAACTGCGCGACGGCGGCGGCATCGGCGTCTTCGCCCCGCAATGGGGCCCCCGCCGCGGCGCCTACCTCAGCCTGCAGCAGGACTTCTGAGCGGAGCCCTGACCGCAGCATCCGACCTGGCCGCGCAACGCGCGTCAGGTCGGGTAACGGACCTGACCGGCCTCAGTGACGCCGACGTGCACGGAACGCCGTCACCAGCGCCCACACCGCCAACGCCGCAAACCACACCAGGCTCCACATCGGCATCGTCAGGCCCAGGAACTGCCAATCGATATTGCCGCAGTTGCCGGTACCGGTCAGCACGGTCCGGAACACCTCGAACGGCCCCATCGTCTCACTGAGGAAACTCAACGGCGGCCCACAGCTCGAGCCCATGTCCTGCGGCAGCAACTGCACATACACATGCCGGCCGGCAATGCCGATACCGACCGCCGCCGCGATGAAAGCCAGCACCCCATACGTCTTCCGCCCAGCCGGATCCCGCGGACCATGCAGCGCCCCGATCAGGAACAGCAGCCCCAGCGCCGCGAACGCAATCCGCTGGAAAATGCACAACGGACACGGCTCCAGCCCCATCTTCAACTGCAGGAAGATCGCATACCCCAACAGCGCCGCGCAGACCAGGAACCCCAGCAGGAACTGGGCGCGGAAACTCCAACGCAATGGATTCATTGCCAACACTCGTGAAAGTCCAGGCCCCAAGATTAACAGGGCCGTGACCGCCCACGTCCATGCGCACCTGCCGACCATCGGCGCAGCCGACCGGACAGCGTGTTCCGTACAGCACGCGGAACCACCCGAACGTAGCGACGGTACAGAGGAGCCGGCCAGCGGCCGGCACTACCCACGCACCGAGACAGGCGCATGCTCCGCTTCACCCCCATGCGCACCGACCCAGTGTGCAGGCGTTGGCGCGGGTGGGTTGGCGGGACCATGAGCGCCATGGATGGCGCGACATGAGCCTCCATGGACGGATTCACGGCGTGTCCCGCCAACCCACCCGCGCCGACGCCCCCCCGCATCGCTCGCGGCACCATGCGGTTGCGGTTGCGGTTGCGGTTGCGGTTGCCGTCGCCGTCGCCGTCGCCGTCGCCGTCGCGATGATCCAACCCCCAGAAACGGAAAAACCCGGCACAAGGCCGGGTTCTTCACCGAATTACGGGTGTAGCTCGAAGATTACTCTTCGACGGCTTCAGCCACGGCAGCCGGACGATCGACCAGCTCCACGTAAGCCATCGGCGCATTGTCGCCAGCGCGGAAACCGCACTTCAGCAGACGCAGGTAACCGCCCGGACGGGTCGCGTAACGCGGGCCCAGGGTGGTGAACAGATTGCCCACAGCCTCGTTGTCGCGCAGGCGAGCGAACGCCAGACGACGGTTGGCAACCGAATCAACCTTGGCCAGGGTGATCAGCGGCTCGGCAACGCGGCGCAGTTCCTTGGCCTTCGGCAGGGTGGTCTTGATCAGCTCGTGCTTGAACAGCGACGCAGCCATGTTCTTGAACATCGCTTCGCGATGGGCGCTGGTACGGTTGAACTTACGACCGGACTTCATATGACGCATGACGGTGATTCCTGAAGTGAATGTTGGATCGGTTGGGTATCGCTGTCGCCATCCTGGCGTTGCTGCTTGGACTGCGGATGGTCCGGTGCCAGCCGTCCTGGCTGGCCGTCACCGCAGGCTATCGACCTGTCGGTGCGGGGTGTTGCGGGTGAAGCCCCCGCACCCGAAGGTGCGGGGTCAAGCATCTTGCGTGGCGCTGGATCAGCCGAGCATGCCGTGCTGGGCGACACCGGCCGGCGGCCAGTTCTCCAGCTTCATGCCGAGCGAAAGACCGCGCTGTGCGAGGACTTCCTTGATCTCGGTCAGCGACTTCTTGCCGAGGTTCGGGGTCTTGAGCAGCTCCACTTCGGTCTTCTGGATCAGATCGCCGATGTAATAGATGCTCTCCGCCTTGAGGCAGTTGGCCGAACGCACGGTCAGTTCCAGGTCGTCGATCGGGCGCAGCAGCACCGGATCCACGCCGTTGTTGGCCGGCTTGGCTGCACCGCGGTCGCGGTGGGTGAAGTCACCGAAGACCGACAGCTGATCGCTGAGGATGTCGGCGGCAGTGCGCACGGCTTCCTCGGCATCGATCGTGGCGTTGGTTTCGATGTCCAGCACCAGCTTGTCCAGATCGGTACGCTGTTCAACGCGGGCCGCTTCCACCGAATAGGCGACGCGACGGACCGGCGAGAACGAGGCGTCCAGAACCAGACGGCCAATGGCACGGGTTTCTTCATCCGGACGACGACGAGCAGCAGCCGGCTGATAGCCGAAACCGCGCTCGACCTTCAGACGCATGTTGATCGCCACATCCTTGGTGAGATGGCAGATCACATGATCCGGATTGAGGATCTCGGTGTTATGGTCGATCTTGATATCGGCAGCGGTCACGACACCCGGACCCTGCTTGGACAGCGACAGCGTAGCGTTGTCACCGGTATGCATGCGGATGGCCACATCCTTCAGGTTGAGCAGGACTTCCAGCACGTCCTCCTGCAAGCCTTCAAGCGTGGTGTACTCGTGCAGTACGCCATCGATTTCCACTTCGGTGATGGCGAAGCCCGGGATGGACGACAGCAGCACGCGACGCAGGGCGTTGCCCAGCGTATGCCCGTAACCACGCTCCAAGGGTTCGATGACGACCTTGGCGCGGGTATCGGTAAGGCGTTCGATCTGCGGACCGCGAGGACGCAGAACCTGGTTGGCGGTAACCGTCATGTTGCGGGTTCTCCTGCGAACCTCCGGTGTGACCCGGAGGTTCTCCAATGTGAATTACTTCGAATACAACTCGACGATCAGCGCTTCGTTGATATCCGCAGGCAGGTCCGAACGATCCGGCACGGCCTTGAAGATGCCGGCGAACTTGCCGGAATCCACTTCAACCCACGACGGACGCAGGTCATGCGTGGCAGACACGGTCAGGGCTTCCTGGACGCGCAGCTGCTTGGCAGCCTTCTCGGACAGAGCGACGGCGTCGCCAGCCTTGACCTGGTACGAAGCCAGGTTGACCGACTTGCCGTTCACGGTGACACCGCGGTGCGAGACCAGCTGACGGGCAGCCGGACGGGTCACTGCGAAGCCCATGCGGTAAACGACGTTGTCAAGACGGGTTTCCAGCAACTGCAGCAGGTTCTCGCCAGTGTTGCCTTTCTTGGTCGAGGCCTTCTTGTAGTAGTTGCGGAACTGACGCTCCAGCAGACCGTAGATACGCTTGACCTTCTGCTTTTCACGCAGCTGGGTAGCGTAGTCGGACAGCTTGCCCTTACGGGCAGTAGCGCCGTGCTGGCCGGGCTTCTGCTCCAGCTTGCACTTGGAGTCCAGCGCGCGCGCCGGGCTCTTGAGGGAAAGGTCGGCGCCTTCGCGGCGGGCGAGCTTACAGGTAGGACCGATATAACGAGCCATTTCTTATCGCTCCTTTAGACGCGACGCTTCTTCGGCGGACGGCACCCGTTGTGCGGGATTGGCGTCACGTCGATGATGTTGGTGATCTTGTAGCCCACGTTGTTCAGCGAGCGCACGGCCGACTCACGACCCGGACCCGGGCCCTTGATGCGGACTTCCAGGGACTTGACGCCGTAATCGAGCGCGGCACGGCCGGCTTTCTCGGCAGCCACCTGGGCAGCGAACGGGGTGGACTTACGCGAACCGCGGAAGCCAGCGCCACCGGAGGTCGCCCACGACAGAGCATTGCCCTGACGGTCGGTGATGGTCACGATGGTGTTGTTGAAAGAAGCGTGGACGTGGGCGACGCCGTCAGTGACGACGCGCTTGATCTTCTTCTTGGTCTTAGCGACGGGCTTAGCCATTTCTTAGGTCCCTTACTTCCTGATCGCCTTGCGCGGGCCCTTGCGGGTGCGGGCGTTGGTACGGGTGCGCTGGCCACGAAGCGGCAGACCGCGACGGTGACGCAGACCGCGGTAGCAGCCCAGATCCATCAGGCGCTTGATCGCGATACCGATTTCACGGCGCAGATCGCCTTCCACGATGTACTTGCCGACTTCGAGACGCAGACGCTCGATTTCCGGCTCCGACAGATCGCGGATCTTGGTGGTCGAGGTCACGCCTGCGGCGTCGCAGACCTTCTTCGAACGGGTACGGCCGATGCCGTAAATGCTTTGCAACCCGACCCAGACGTGCTTCTGGGCTGGCAGGTTGACGCCTGCAATACGCGCCATGACGCGGTTCTCCAGCTGAGTGATGGCCGACAGCGCACCAAGGGCGCGCCAATCCGGCAGGATGGATCAAAAAATGAACGTGCGATTCTATCAAGGTCTCGGTTTACTTTGAAGCCCGTGGAACCTGGCGGTTCCATGGACCCGGCGTGGGGAGTGTGCCCATGCTCCGGCGCCGGATGTCGTTGACTGCAGAGGTTGCCCTCGCCGTCGCCTGCGCTACTCCCGCGCAGGACCACCACATCACACCCCCACCCGAAACCGCTGCGGGGGCCGCCCTTCGATTTGGAAGGCCAGTCCGGGAACCGGAGGGCCTTCGCAACAAGAAGACTAGTGTAACAGGTCAATCAGCCGCGGGCAAAACCGCCGCGGTTGCCGCCCTTCAGGTTGGCCTTCTTCAACAGGCTCTCATACTGGTGCGACATCAGGTGCGCCTGGATCTGGGCAATGAAGTCCATCACCACCACCACCACGATCAGCAGCGAGGTGCCGCCGAAGTAGAACGAGGCGCCGAGCTGGGTGCGCAGGATTTCCGGCAGCAGGCAGACGATCACCAGGTACAGCGAACCGGCCGCGGTCAGGCGGGTCAGCACGGCATCCACGTAGTCGGCGGTGGCCTTGCCCGGACGGATGCCCGGAATCAGCGCGCCCGACTTCTTCAGGTTGTCGGCGGTTTCCTGCGAGTTGAACACCAGCGCGGTGTAGAAGAACGCGAAACCACTGATCAGCGCGGCGAACACGATCATGTGCAGCGGCTCGCCCGGCCCGAGGGCATTGGCGACCTTCTGCAGCCACGTGGCCGAACTTGCCTGGCCGGACCACATGGCCAGCGTCGTCGGGAATGCCAGGATGCTCGAGGCGAAGATGGCCGGGATCACGCCCGCCATGTTCAGCTTCAGCGGCAGGAACGAGGTCTGGTTCATGTACGCGTTGCGGCCACCCTGGCGACGTGCGTAGTTCACCGTGATGCGGCGTTGGCCGCGCTCGACGAACACCACGAAGTAGGTGAAGGCCAGCACCACCAGCACGATCAGCAGCAGGGCGATGAAGCTCATGTTGCCGTCGCGGTAGGCTTCCACGGTGTGGATGACCGCGCCCGGCAGGCCGGCGACGATGCCGGCGAAGATGATCAGCGACACACCGTTGCCGATGCCGCGCTCGGTCACCTGCTCACCGACCCACATCAGGAAGATGGTACCGGCGGTCAGCGCGACGATGGCGGTGAGCACGAAGCCCATGCCCGGTGCGTAGACGACCGGGGCACCGCCCGGGGACACCTGGTTCTGCAGCGCCAGCGCGATGCTGCCGCCCTGCACCACCGCCAGGAACACGGCGCCGATGCGGGAATATTGGGTGATCTTGCGACGACCCGACTCACCTTCCTTCTGCATCGACTTCAATGCCGGGAAGATGTGGACCGCCAGCTGCATCACGATGGATGCCGAGATGTACGGCATCACGTTCAGCGCGAAAATGCTGAAACGGTGCAGGGCGCCGCCCGAGAACATGTTGAACATGTCCACGATGCCGCCGCCCTGCGCCTGCATGAGCGCAAGCATGGCATCGGGATTGACGCCAGGCACCGGCACATAACAGCCGATGCGGTAGACGATCAATGCCCCGATGACGAACAGCAGTCGCTGGCGGAGTTCCGTGAACTTGCCGAGCCCGCCGCCGAGGTTACCAATGCCAGCTTGCGCCATGTCTTACTCCTGTACGCTGCCGCCGGCAGCTTCGATCGCGGCCTTGGCACTGGCCGTTGCAGCGACGCCCTTCAGGGTGAAGGCCTTGGTCAGGTCACCCTTCATGACGATCTTGGCACGCTTCGCGGTGCTCGGGACCAGCTTGGCAGCGCGCAGCGCGGCAAAGTCGATCTCGCCAGCTTCCAGACGCTCAAGCTGGTAGGACAGCACTTCAGCAGTGTCCTTGGCGATCTTGGAACGGAAACCGACCTTCGGCAGACGACGCTGCATGGGGGTCTGGCCGCCTTCGAAGCCTGCCTTGATCTTGCCGCCACCCTTACGGGCGAACGAACCCTTGTGGCCGCGGCCGCAGGTCTTGCCCAGGCCGGAGCCGATACCACGACCGACGCGGGTACGCTCTTTGCGAGCGCCCGGTGCCGGGCTCAGTTCATTGAGATGCATGGTCATTGGATTATTCCTCAACCTTGACGAGGTAGTGGACCTTGTTGATCAGACCGCGAACCTGCGGGCTGTCCTTCAGTTCACGTACGCTATTG
This sequence comes from Stenotrophomonas sp. TWI1183, assembly GCF_039673115.1. NCBI lineage: Bacteria > Pseudomonadati > Pseudomonadota > Gammaproteobacteria > Lysobacterales > Lysobacteraceae > Stenotrophomonas > Stenotrophomonas sp. TWI1183. Next base: position 51,947 of record NZ_JBDJKZ010000023.1, on the reverse strand, counting down.
AGCTTGCCGAGGCCAAGCGCCTTCACCGACAGGCGGTGACGTGCCTGGGCGCCGCGCAGGCCGCCAACCAGACGGACCTTGATGGTCTTGGTGGTGTCATTAGCCATGGTTGAGATCCTCCACCTTCTTGCCGCGCTTGGCCGCGATGCGGGCCGGCGACTGCATTTCGCTCAGACCCTTCAGCGTGGCGCGAACCAGGTTGATCGGGTTGCGCGAGCCGACGGCCTTGGCCAGCACGTTCTTGACGCCAACGGCTTCCAGGACGGCGCGCATGGCACCACCGGCGATCACACCGGTACCTTCGGAGGCCGGCATCATGAACACGCGGGCTGCGCCGTGGCCGGACTTCACCGGGTGCCACAACGTGCCGTTGTTCAGATCGACATTGGCCAGGTTCTTGCGAGCCTGTTCCATCGACTTCTGGATGGCGACCGGCACTTCGCGCGCCTTGCCGTAACCGAAACCGACCTTGCCTGCGCCGTCACCGACCACGGTCAGTGCGGTGAAGGTGAACTGGCGACCGCCCTTGACGGTCTTGCTGACGCGGTTGACCGCGACCAGCTTCTCGATCATGCCGTCGTCGACTTTCTCTTCGCGGCGATCGCGATCGCGACCCCGCTGCTGACGTTCTTCTGCCATGTTGATTCCTTGATTGATTGAGTATGTACGGCTCAGGGCCGCTTATAGCTGTGAGATGGAGCGGTGATTCGAGCGCCCCTGCAGAAGAAGGACGTCGCCCGGCGCAACCCGCGCCGGCAGGCAGGTGGAAGCGGGGACCAGCCCCGCTTCCTTATCCCTTAGAACTGCAGGCCGCCTTCGCGGGCTGCATCAGCCAGTGCCTTGATGCGACCGTGGTAGCGGTAGCCCGAGCGGTCGAAAGCGACCTTCTCGATGCCCGCAGCCTTGGCGCGCTCGGCGACCAGCTTGCCGACCTTGGTGGCGGCGTCGCTGTTCTTGCCGTTCTTCAGGCCTTCCTTGACGTCGGCCTGGGTGGTGTTGGCCGAAGCCAGCACCTTGGAGCCATCGGCGGTGAAGACCTGGGCGTACAGGTGCTGGCCGGTGCGCAGCACCGACAGGCGCGGCACGCCGAGCACACGGATGTGTGCACGGGTCGACTTGGCACGACGCAGACGAGCGATGTTCTTGTTCATGATCTTTTTCCTTGGAAAGCTGAGGACCTGAATTAGGCCTTCTTGGCTTCCTTACGAATGATGACTTCGCCGGCGTACTTCACACCCTTGCCCTTGTAGGGCTCCGGCGGACGGAAGCCACGGATCTTGGCGGCAACTTCGCCAACGCGCTGCTTGTCGGTGCCCTGGACCAGCACTTCGGTCTGGGTCGGGGTCGAGATGGTGATGCCTTCCGGCGCCACGAACAGGACCGGATGCGAGAACCCGAGCGACAGGTTCAGATCCTTGCCCTGCATGGCGGCACGGTAACCGACGCCGACCAGCTCAAGCTTGCGCTCGAAGCCTTCGGTGACGCCCTTGACCATGTTGGCCAGGATGGCGCGCACGGTGCCGGTGAGGGCGACCAGCGAGGCATCGTTGGCGGCCAGGGTGGCAACGCCGTTGTCGACAGTGATTTCAACGCCGGCAACCTTGACAAGCGACAGGGTGCCCTTCGGGCCCTTCACGCTGACGGATTCCGGCTGGATGTTCAGTTCAACGCCCTTGGGCAGGTTGACTGGCTTCTTGGCTACGCGGGACATAGTTGGTTCCTTCTCGCCTTAGGCCACGAAGCACAGGACTTCGCCGCCGACGCCCAACTGGCGCGCCTGCGCATCAGTCATGATGCCCTTGGAGGTGGAGATGATGGAGATACCCAGGCCGTTGAGGACCTTCGGCAGCTCGGACTTGCCACGGTACTGGCGCAGACCCGAACGCGAGAAGCGCTTCAGGGTCTCGATGACCGGCTTGCCCTCGAAATACTTCAGGACGATTTCAAGCTCGGCCTTGTTGTTCTCGATCTTGGTCACGCGCAGATCGGTGATGTAGCCTTCGGCCTTCAACACCTCTGCGATTGCCACCTTGATCTTGGACGACGGTGCTTTCACCGTCTGCTTGCCAACCGCGGCCGCATTCTTGATGCGTACCAGCAGGTCGGCGATGGGATCAGTCATGCTCATAGTCGATACCTTTGAGTGCACCGATATCCGCTTTCGCGAAAATCTTGTGTCTACCTGGAATGGGCCAGGGCCCGTCTTCACACACTGCTCACGCCTTGCGGGCGAGCAAGACGCGGGAGTATACGGCAAAAAGAGCCCGACTTGCGTCGGGCTCCCTTAATCCGGGATCAGGGCCGGAAAACCGGCCCCTCTCCCCTGCCCTGCACCGTGAAGGCGCGGGGCAGTTGAAGGGACGAATCCCTTACCAGCTGGCCTTGCGCAGGCCCGGTACGTCACCACGCATGGTGGCTTCGCGCAGCTTGTTGCGGCCCAGGCCGAACTTGCTGTACACGCCACGCGGGCGGCCCGAGAGCTCGCAACGGTTGCGGTGACGGCTCGGCGACGAATCGCGCGGCAGCTTCTGCAGCTTGATGACGGCCTCGGCCTTTTCGTCGTACGACGCGGTCGCGCTGGAGATGATCTTCTTCAGCTCTTCACGCTTGCCGGCGTACTTGACGGCCAGCTTCGCACGCTTGAGGTCGCGGTTGACCATGGAGGTCTTTGCCATTTCGGATTCCTCGACGTATCAGTTACGGAACGGGAACTTGAACGCTGCGAGCAGCGCCTTCGCTTCCGCATCGGTCTTGGCGGTGGTGGTGATGGCGATATCCATGCCGCGGATCGCGTCGACAGCGTCGAAGTCGATTTCCGGGAAGATGATCTGTTCCTTCACACCCATGTTGAAGTTGCCACGACCGTCGAAGGAACGACCCGAGACACCACGGAAGTCGCGCACGCGCGGCAACGAGATGTTGATCAGACGGTCCATGAACTCGTACATCTTTTCACGACGCAGCGTGGTCTTGCAGCCGATCGGCCAACCATCGCGGATCTTGAACGATGCCACCGAGACGCGGGACTTGGTCACGATCGGCTTCTGACCGGAGACCTTGGCCATGTCGGCGACGGCGTTTTCCAGGATCTTCTTGTTCGTGGCTGCTTCGCCGACACCCATGTTCAGGGTGACCTTGACCAGCTTCGGAACCTGCATCGGATTGGTGTAGCCGAACTGCTTCATCAGCGCCGGCACCACTTCTTCCTTGTAAAACTTTTCGAGACGGGTATTCATCAGCGCATCCTCAGGCGTCGAGCGCCTCACCGCTGGAGCGGAACACACGCAGTTTGCGTCCATCCTCCAGCACCTTGAAACCAACGCGTTCGCCCTTGCCCGAAGCCGGGTTCAGCACATTCACGTTGGAGATATGGATCGACGCTTCACGCTCGACCACGCCGCCGGCAACGCCTGCCTGCGGGTTCGGCTTGGTGTGGCGCTTGACGATGTTCACGTTGGCGACGATCACACGATCGCCGTCGACGCGGACGACTTCGCCCTGCTTGCCCTTGTCCTTGCCGGTGTTGACGACGACCTGGTCGCCCTTCTTGATACGGTTAGCCATGATTATCTCCTGTCGCTCACAGCACTTCGGGAGCGAGCGAGACGATCTTCATGAACTTCTCGGTACGAAGTTCACGCGTCACCGGTCCGAAGATGCGGGTGCCGATCGGCTCTTGCTTGTTGTTGAGCAGGACCGCAGCGTTGGCGTCGAAACGGATCAGCGAACCGTCGGCGCGACGCACACCCTTGCGGGTACGCACCACGACGGCGTCGAACACTTCACCCTTCTTGACCTTGCCGCGCGGGATCGCATCCTTCACGGTGACCTTGATGATGTCACCGATGTGGGCGTAGCGACGCTTGGAGCCGCCCAGCACCTTGATGCACATCACTTCCTTGGCACCGGAATTGTCCGCGACCTCGAGGTAGCTCTGCATCTGGATCATGATTCAGATCTCCTTATTGAGCCGCACGCGTGATGACTTCCACCACGCGCCAGTTCTTGGTCTTGGACATCGGAGCAATCTCGGTCACGCGGACGACATCGCCTTCATTGCAGGCATTGTCGGCGTCGTGTGCATGGAGCTTGGTCGAACGCTTGATGTACTTGCCGTACAGGGCGTGCTTGACCAGGCGTTCCACCAGCACGGTGACCGTCTTGTCCATCTTGTTGCTGACGACACGGCCTTCGACCGTACGCAGCGTTTTGTTTTCAGTATTTTCGCTCATCGCGGCCATCCTTACTTGGTGCTGCCGAGCAGGGTCTTGACGCGAGCAATCTCGCGGCGAACCCGGCGGGTTTCGTGGGTCTTCGGCAGCTGGCCAGTGACCTGCTGCATACGGAGCGAGAACTGCTCCTTACGCAGGTCGATCAGGTGGCTCTTCAGGTCGTCAGCCGACTTTTCGCGAAGTTGTTTGATATCCATCAGAGCACCGTCCGGGTCACGAAAGTGGTGGTCACGGAGAGCTTGGCGGCAGCCAGGCGGAACGCCTCACGTGCCACGTCTTCCGCGACGCCTTCGATTTCATAGATCATGCGGCCGGGCTGGATCTGGGCTACCCAGTACTCCACGTTGCCCTTACCAGAACCCATTCGGACTTCGATGGGCTTCTTGGTGATCGGCTTGTCGGGGAACACTCGGATCCACATCTTGCCGCCGCGCTTGACGTAGCGGCTGATCGAGCGGCGGGCCGCTTCGATCTGACGCGCGGTCAGCTGACCATGAGCGGTTGCCTTCAGGCCGTATTCGCCGAAGCTGACAGCGTTGCCGCTCCAGCTCAGACCATCGTTACGGCCCTTGTGTACCTTGCGGTATTTGGTTCGCTTGGGTTGCAACATTGTCGTTACCTCGCTTCACGAGCCGGGCGCGACGGACGGTCACCGCGGTCGCCGCGATCGTTACGATCGTTGCGCGGGGAGTCGTCCTGCTTTTCCTGGCCAACCTGGGAGAAATCGAAGACTTCGCCCTTGTAGATCCAGACCTTGATGCCGATGATGCCGTAGGTCGTCTTGGCTTCAGCGAAGCCATAGTCGATGTCGGCACGCAGCGTATGCAGCGGCACGCGGCCTTCGCGGTACCACTCCGAACGGGCGATTTCCGCGCCGTTCAAGCGGCCACCGACGTTGACCTTGATGCCCAGGGCACCGAGGCGCATCGCATTGCCGACCGAACGCTTCATCGCGCGGCGGAACATGATGCGACGCTCCAGCTGCTGCGCGATCGACTCGGCAACCAGCTGTGCGTCCAGCTCGGGTTTACGCACTTCGGTGACGTTGATGTGCGCCGGGACGCCCATCATTTCGCTCACTTCCTTGCGCAGCTTCTCGATGTCCTCACCGCGCTTGCCGATCACCACGCCCGGACGGGCGGTGTGGATCGTCACGCGAGCGGTCTTTGCCGGACGCTCGATCAGGATCTTGCTGATGCCGGCCTGCGCAAGCTTCTTGCGCAGCATTTCCCGCACCTTCAGGTCGGCTGCCAGATAACCAGCGAACTCGGCCTTGTTGGCGTACCACTTGGAGTTCCAGTCCTTGGAAATGCCGAGGCGGATACCAATCGGATGAACTTTATGACCCATGGTGTTTTCCTTTCCGCTTACTTGCCGGCGCCCACAACCACAGTGATGTGGCTGGTGCGCTTGAGGATGCGGGTGCCGCGGCCTTTCGCCCGCGCCATGAAACGCTTCAGGGTCGGACCTTCATCTACCATGATGGTCTGTACCTTCAGCTCGTCGACGTCGGCGCCCTGGTTGTTCTCGGCGTTTGCAATAGCCGACTCCACCACCTTCTTGATCAGGTGGGCAGCCTTCTTGTCCGAGAACTTCAGCAGGTTGACCGCACGCTCGGCCGGCAGGCCACGCACCTGGTCAGCGACCAGGCGGGCTTTCTGCGCAGAGATGCGCGCGGAGCGCAGGATTGCTTTCGCTTCCATTGTCATCTCTCCTTACTTGCCCGACTTCTTGTCACCACCGTGACCCTTGAAGGTCCGGGTGATGGCAAATTCGCCGAGCTTGTGGCCGACCATGTTCTCGTTGACGAGCACCGGAACGTGGTTCTTACCGTTATGAACGGCGATGGTGACGCCTACCATTTCCGGCAGGATCATCGAACGGCGCGACCAGGTCTTGATCGGCTTCTTGCTACCCGCAGCGGCTTCCACCTTCTTGATGAGGTGGTGATCGACAAACGGGCCCTTCTTGAGTGAACGTGCCATGGTCGATTAGCCCCTACGATCGCGGACGATGAATTGCTGGGTGCGCTTGTTATGGCGCGTCTTGTAACCCTTGGTCGGGACACCCCACGGGGTGACCGGATGCGGGTTGCCCTGGCCGGCCTTCGCCTCACCACCACCGTGCGGATGGTCAACCGGGTTCATGGCAGCACCACGAACGGTCGGGCGGACACCGCGCCAGCGCTTCGCGCCAGCCTTGCCCAGCTTTTCCAGGTTGTGTTCGTCGTTGCCGACTTCACCGATGGTGGCGCGGCACTCGACCGGCACCTTACGCATTTCACCCGAGCGCAGGCGCAGGGTGGCGTAGATGCCTTCACGAGCGACGAGCTGCACGGCAGCGCCGGCGGCACGCGCGATCTGGGCACCCTTGCCCGGCTTCAGTTCGATGCCGTGGACAGTGGTACCGACCGGGATGTTGCGCAGCGGCAGGGTGTTACCGGTCTTGATCGGCGCATCCGAACCCGCGATCACCTGGTCACCGGCCTTCAGGCCCTTCGGTGCGATGATGTAGCGGCGTTCGCCGTCGACGTAGCACAGCAGGGCGATATGGGCGGTGCGGTTCGGATCGTATTCGATGCGTTCCACGCGCGCCGGAATGCCTTCCTTGTTGCGCTTGAAGTCGATGACACGGTAGTGCTGCTTGTGACCACCACCCACGTGACGGGTGGTGATGCGGCCGTGGTGGTTACGACCACCGGACTTGCTCTGCGGCTCCAGCAGCGCAGCATGCGGCGCGCCTTTGTGCAGATCGGGCGTGACCACGCGCACGGCCGAACGACGGCCGGGAGAAGTGGGTTTGAATTTCATCAATGGCATGGGATGGACCTCAGGCCTTGGCCGTTACATCGATGGACTGGCCATCGGCGAGACGCACGTACGCCTTGCGCCAATCGCCGCGGCGGCCGGTGCGGTTACGGAAGGACTTGTTCTTGCCCTTCACGTTCAGCACGTTGACCGACTCGACCTTGACGTCGAACAGCTGCTCAACCGCGGCCTTTACATCGGCCTTGGTGGCTTCGTTCGAAACTTCGAAGACATACTGGTTGGAATGTTCCTGCAGGCGCGCGGTCTTTTCGGAGACTCGCGGAGCGCGCAGCACGCTGAAGACTTTTTCGTTGCTGCTCATGCCAGCCACTCCTCGACCTTCTTGACCGCATCAGCGGTGATGACGACCGTGTCGGCACCGACCAGCGACACCGGGTCCAGGCCCTGCACGTCACGCACTTCCACGTAGGGAATGTTGCGGGCCGACAGGTACAGGTGCTCGGAAGCATCTTCGGTGACGATCAGCGGACGCTTGCCCACTTCCAGGCCGGCCAGCTTGGCGATCAACGACTTGGTGTTGGTCGCTTCGACATCGAAGGACTCCACGATCGTCAGACGGCCCTGGCGGTTCAGCTCGGACAGGATCGCGCACATGGCTGCACGGTACTGCTTGCGGTTGACCTTCTGCTCGAAGCTGCGCGGCTTGGCCGCGAAGGTGACACCACCGCCGACGAAGATCGGAGCCGTCAGTGCGCCATGACGCGCGCCGCCGCCCTTCTGCTTCTTCGACTTCTTGGTGGTACCAGCCACTTCAGAGCGAGTCTTCTGTGCCTTGGTGCCGGCGCGACCGGCGTTGCGGTAAGCAACGACGACCTGGTGAACCAGATCTTCGCTGAAATCGCGACCGAACACGGCATCGGAGACCGAGACCTTGTTGTTGCTACCCGTGATAACGAGTTCCATCGTCATCTCTCCTTATGCCTTGCTAGCCGGACGAACGATCACGTCACCACCCGCTGCGCCCGGAACGGCACCACGGATTGCGATCAGACCACGTTCGACATCGACCTTCACCACTTCAAGGTTCTGGGTGCTCTGCTGCACCGAACCCATGTGGCCGGACATCTTCTTACCCGGGAAAACACGACCCGGCGTCTGGCGCTGACCCAAGGAACCCGGCGCGCGATGCGACAGCGAGTTACCGTGGGTTGCATCGCCCATACGGAAGTTGTAGCGCTTGATGGTGCCCTGGAAGCCCTTACCCTTGGTGACACCCTGGACGTCGACCTTCTGGCCAACTTCAAAGATGTCCGCCTTGACTTCGCCGCCAACGGCGAAATCGCCGAGCTGCGCGTCTTCAACGCGGAATTCCCACAGGCCACGGCCCGCGTCGACCTTCGCCTTGGCGAAGTGACCGGCTTCCGGCTTGTTGACCAGGGCAGCGCGACGCGCGCCGACGGTCACCTGCACGGCGCTGTAGCCGTCAGCTTCGACGGTCTTGATCTGCGCGATGCGGTTCGGGGTAGCTTCAATCAGGGTTACCGGGATGGCCTGGCCATCTTCGGTGAACACGCGGCTCATGCCAGCCTTGCGGCCCACGAAGCCCAACGAATATTTCTTCGTCATGGTCGTAGTCCTCAGGTCAGCTTGATCTGAACGTCGACGCCGGCAGCCAGTTCGAGCTTCATCAGCGCGTCCACGGTCTTGTCGTTCGGGTCAACGATATCGAGCACGCGCTTATGCGTGCGGGTCTCGTACTGGTCACGCGCGTCTTTGTCGACGTGCGGCGAGACGAGAATGGTGTAACGCTCGATCTTGGTCGGCAGGGGGATCGGGCCACGCACTTGCGCGCCGGTCCGCTTTGCCGTTTCTACGATCTCGCTGGCCGAACGGTCGATCAAACGATGATCGAACGCCTTCAGCCGAATCCGGATCTTTTGGTCCGCCATGACGGTGGGTTCCTTCGTTAAAAGAGCGACGGACAAGGCCTCTGGGTTGCCTTGTCCCATGAATATCCTGAATGCAGACGCCGCACATTCCTGCGCGGCGACAAGATCTTTCCGTAGACCTCAAAAATCGAGGCAGACCGGTCTCCCGATCTGCCCAGACAAAAAGTATAGCGCGCATACAAGTTGGCAGTCAACAGGGCTACTGTTGACAAAGCCTGAATGGCGCGACCCTTCCTGGTCTGGGGAACACGAGGAGCATCCTGCGCCTCTTTTCCCGTTTGGTTACACCCCGATGCCCTACCCAGGCAACATCGGGGCGCAGATTCTAGCAGATTACGCGATGATCTTGGAGACCACGCCGGCGCCGACGGTACGGCCGCCTTCGCGGATCGCGAAGCGCAGGCCTTCATCCATGGCGACCGGGTTGATCAGGGTGACAACCATCTTCACGTTGTCGCCCGGCATCACCATTTCCACACCTTCCGGCAGTTCGCAAGCGCCGGTGATGTCGGTGGTACGGAAGTAGAACTGCGGACGGTAACCCTTGAAGAACGGGGTGTGACGGCCGCCTTCGTCCTTGGACAGCACGTACACTTCGGCGTCGAAGGTGGTGTGCGGCTTGATCGAACCCGGCTTGGCCAGGACCTGGCCACGCTCGACGTCGTCACGCTTGGTGCCGCGCAGCAGCAGACCGGCGTTGTCGCCTGCCTGACCCTGGTCGAGCAGCTTGCGGAACATTTCCACGCCGGTGACGGTGGTCTTCTGGACCGGACGGATACCGACGATTTCGATTTCTTCGCCGACCTTGATCACGCCGCGCTCGATACGACCGGTCACCACGGTGCCGCGGCCCGAGATCGAGAACACGTCTTCCACCGGCATCAGGAACGGCTTGTCGATGTCGCGTTCCGGGGTCGGGATCCAGCTGTCGAGAGCCTCGACCAGCTTGATCACGGACGGCACGCCGATCTCGCTCTGGTCGCCTTCCAGCGCCAGGCGGGCCGAACCCGAGATGATCGGGGTGTCGTCGCCCGGGAAGTCGTACTTGCTCAGCAGCTCGCGGACTTCCATTTCGACCAGTTCCAGCAGCTCGGCGTCATCGACCATGTCTGCCTTGTTCAGGAAGACGACGATGTACGGCACGCCGACCTGACGCGAGAGCAGGATGTGCTCACGGGTCTGCGGCATCGGGCCGTCAGCAGCCGAACAGACCAGGATCGCGCCGTCCATCTGGGCAGCACCGGTGATCATGTTCTTGACGTAGTCAGCATGGCCCGGGCAATCGACGTGGGCGTAATGACGTTCGGTGGATTCGTATTCGACGTGTGCGGTCGAGATCGTGATGCCACGTGCCTTTTCTTCCGGCGCGGCGTCGATCGAGGAGTAATCCTTGAACTCGCCACCGAAGCGCTCGGCACCGATCTTGGTCAGTGCAGCGGTCAGCGTGGTCTTGCCGTGATCGACGTGACCGATGGTGCCGACGTTGACGTGCGGCTTGGTGCGCTCGAACTTACCCTTTGCCATTGTTGTATACCTTGGATATCAGAAAAGAATGAGGTGGAGTCCTGAGCTTATGCTCAGGACTTCTTGACCACGGATTCGGCGATGTTCGACGGAGCCGGCTCGTAATGGTCGAATTCCATCGTGAACGTTGCACGACCCTGGGTCTGCGAACGCAGCGAGGTCGCGTAGCCGAACATTTCACCCAGCGGAATCATCGCATTGATGATTTCAGCCGAACCGTCACCGGTCACGCTCGAACCCTGCAGCATGCCGCGACGACGGCTGACGTCGCCCATCACGTCACCCTGATAGTCGCTCGGGGTCACGATCTCGACCTTCATGATCGGCTCCAGCAGGACCGGCTTGGCCTTGGAGAAGCCCTGCTTGAAGGCCATCGAGGCGGCCAGCTTGAACGCCATTTCCGAGGAGTCGACGTCGTGGTACGAGCCGAACACCAGCTTGACCTTGACGTCCACGACCGGGAAGCCCGCCAGCGGACCGCTGGTGATGGTTTCGCGCAGGCCCTTTTCGATCGACGGAATGAATTCCTTCGGAATCACGCCACCGGTGATGTCGTTGATGAACAGGAAGTCGTCCTTGATCAGCGGCCCGATCTTCGGGTCGGCACGATCTTCGGCGGTGATCGGCGACAGCTCGATCACGACGTGACCGTACTGACCCTTACCACCGGACTGCTTGGCGTGCTTGTAGTCCGACTTGACGTCCGCGGCCTGGATGGTTTCGCGGTACGCAACCTGCGGCTTGCCGACGTTGGCTTCAACGTTGAACTCGCGCTTCATGCGATCCACGATGATGTCCAGGTGCAGCTCGCCCATGCCCGAGATGATGGTCTGGCCGGATTCTTCGTCGGTCTTGACGCGGAACGACGGATCTTCCTGGGCCAGACGGCCGAGGGCCAGACCCATCTTTTCCTGGTCGGACTTGGTCTTCGGTTCGACGGCCATCGAGATGACCGGCTCCGGGAACACCATGCGCTCCAGGATGATCGGGTGGTCCTGCGAGCACAGGGTGTCACCGGTGGTGGTGTCCTTCAGACCCACCGCCGCGGCGATGTCACCGGCCAGCACTTCCTTGATCTCTTCGCGATCGTTGGAATGCATCTGCAGGATGCGGCCGATGCGCTCCTTCTTGCCCTTCACCGAGTTCAGCAGCTGGTCGCCGGCGTTCAGCGTGCCCGAGTAGACACGGAAGAAGGTCAGCGCGCCGACGAACGGGTCGGTGATGATCTTGAAGGCAAGCGCCGAGAACGGTGCCTTGTCATCGGACTTGCGGCTCAGGGCGATGGATTCATCGTCCACGTCGGTACCGGTCACGTCCGGGACGTCGATCGGCGACGGCAGCAGCTGCACCACGCCGTCCAGCATGGCCTGCACGCCCTTGTTCTTGAACGCCGAGCCGCAGTACATCGGCACGATGTCGGTGGCCAGGGTGCGCACGCGCAGGGCTTCGACGATCTCGGCCTCGGTCAGCTCTTCGCCGCCCAGGTACTTTTCCATCAGCTCTTCGCTGGCTTCAGCCGCGGCTTCGATCATGTAGGTGCGGGCCTCTTCGGCCTCCGCCTGCATGTCCGCCGGGATTTCCAGGTACTCGAACTTCATGCCCTGCGAGGCTTCATCCCAATGGATGGCCTTCATCTTGATCAGGTCGACCACGCCCTTGAAGTTGTCTTCGGCGCCGATCGGCAGCTGCATCGGCACCGCGACGGCACCCAGCTTGGCCTTCAGCTGGCCAACGACCTTGGTGAAGTTCGCGCCGGTGCGGTCCATCTTGTTGACGAACGCGATGCGCGGCACCTTGTAACGGTTGGCCTGGCGCCACACGGTTTCCGACTGCGGCTGCACGCCACCGACGGCGCACAGCACGAAGACGGCACCGTCGAGCACGCGCAGCGAGCGCTCCACTTCGATGGTGAAGTCGACGTGTCCGGGGGTGTCGATGATGTTGAAGCGGTGCTCCGGCAGGGACTTGTCCATGCCCTTCCAGAACGCGGTGGTGGCAGCGGACTGGATCGTGATGCCACGCTCCTGCTCCTGCTCCATCCAGTCCATGGTGGCAGCGCCGTCATGCACTTCACCGATCTTGTGGCTCTTGCCGGTGTAGAACAGGATGCGCTCGGACGTGGTGGTCTTGCCGGCATCGATGTGGGCCATGATGCCGAAATTGCGGTAACGCTCGATGGGAGTGGTGCGGGCCACGGGAGCCTCTCGATTTCTTGGAATTCGGATGGCCGAACGCCGCCTTTCGGCGGCCTTCGGATTGGCGCGACACCCCAGGTGCCGCGGGGCAGCACCTAGATGGTGCTGCCGTGCCTGTTTTGCAAGGCCGTCAAACTCACCAGCGGTAGTGGGCGAATGCCTTGTTGGCTTCGGCCATGCGGTGGGTTTCTTCGCGCTTCTTGATGGCGCCACCACGATTTTCCGAGGCGTCCAGCAGTTCGGCAGCCAGCTTCTTCGGCATGGTGTTCTCACCACGCTTGCGAGCCGAGTCGATCAGCCAACGCATGGCCAGGGCCATCTTGCGCGACGAACGCACTTCGACCGGCACCTGGTAGGTCGCACCACCGACACGGCGGGACTTGACTTCGACCGACGGAGCCACGTTTTCCAGAGCCTTCTGAACCAGCTCGACGGAATTCGGGTTCTTTTCGCCGATCACGTCCATGGCACCGTAGACGATCTTTTCAGCGACCGACTTCTTGCCGCTCAGCATCACCATATTGATGAAACGAGCGATGGTTTCACTTCCGTGCTTCGGATCCGGCAGGACAGAGCGCTGCGGCGTATTACCTTTACGAGACATGTGTACTTTCCCTTAGCTCTTCGGACGCTTGGCGCCGTACTTGGAACGGCCCTGGCGACGCTTGGCAACGCCGGAGGCGTCCAGCGAGCCACGCACGGTGTGGTAACGCACACCCGGCAGATCCTTGACGCGGCCGCCACGGATCAGGACCACGGAGTGTTCCTGCAGGTTGTGGCCTTCGCCGCCGATGTAGCTAATCACTTCTTCCTGGTTGGTCAGGCGAACCTTGGCAACCTTGCGAAGCGCCGAGTTCGGCTTCTTCGGAGTGGTGGTGTACACGCGCGTGCAGACACCACGGCGCTGGGGGCACTTATCGAGCGCCGGGGAGGCACTCTTATAAGTGGTTGCCTGCCGCGGCTTGCGGACAAGCTGATTGATCGTCGCCATCAGTATGTTCTTCTGAGAGAGGCCAATGAAAAGACTGGCCATGAATGCGGAAATGTGCGAGCAGGCGAAAGACCGGCCTGCTGAGACAGACGATTGTAGCAACCCGGCGAAAACGCAGTCAAATGCGCACGCGCCAAGCCAGCCCTGATCCCGGGCCGTTACAGGGGAGCCTTTTCCATGCCCCCCGTTCAGGTTGTCAAGCCGGTCCGTTGAAAGACCGGCGGGCATCCTACCTCATCGGCAGGCATCCGGCCAGTGGCCGGTGCCGTCGATTTGCCGGGAAGGGGCCGACCGGAGTCGGCGCCCTGCCCTGCCGCGGTCCCGGCCGGAGCCGGGACTGCGTATTACTCGTCGCTGCCCGGAGCCTGTTCAGCTTCGGTCGGCTCGACCGCCACGGCGGCCACTGCGGCCACTTCAGCCACGGCCGGCGTGCTGCCGGACAGGGTCTGCATTTCCGAGTCGGTCAGCCCGGAGGCGTTGCGACGACGGTTGGCGTGGTACGCCAGGCCGGTACCGGCCGGGATCAGACGGCCGACGATGACGTTTTCCTTCAGGCCGCGCAGGTTGTCCGAGGTGCCGCGAACGGCCGCTTCGGTCAGCACGCGGGTGGTTTCCTGGAACGACGCCGCCGAGATGAACGACTCGGTCGCCAGCGAGGCCTTGGTGATACCCAGCAGAACCGGATCGAAACGGGCCGGCAGCTCGTTGCGGGTGGCCAGGCGGGCATTTTCCTCGATGACGCGCTGGCGCTCGGCCTGCTCGCCATTCAGGAACTTGCTGGTGCCCTGATCGGTGATCTCGACCTTGCGCAGCATCTGGCGGGTGATCACCTCGATGTGCTTGTCGTTGATCTTCACGCCCTGCAGGCGGTACACGTCCTGGATTTCCTTGACCAGGTAGGCCGCCAGCGGTTCGACACCCAGCAGACGCAGGATGTCCTGCGGGCTCGGCTCGCCGTCCACGATGGTTTCGCCCTTGGTCACGTGCTCGCCTTCGAAGACGATCACCTGACGGTACTTCGGGATCAGCTCTTCGTGTTCCGAACCATCGGTGTCCTTGATGATCAGGCGCTGCTTGCCCTTGGTGTCCTTGCCGAAGCTGATGATGCCCGAACGCTCGGCCAGGATCGCCGGATCCTTCGGCTTGCGCGCTTCGAACAGATCGGCGACGCGCGGCAGACCACCGGTGATATCGCGGGTCTTGGACGCTTCCTGCGGGATCTTGGCGACCACGTCACCCACGCCGACGGCGGCGCCGTCCTGCAGGTTGACGATCGAGCGCGGCGGCAGCAGGTACTGCGCCGGCAGATCCGTGTTCGGGATGGTCAGATCGTTGCCGTTCTTGTCCACGATGCGCACGATCGGGCGCAGGTCCTTCGCCTGCGAACCACGACGCTTCGGATCGGTGATTTCACGCGATGCCAGGCCGGTCAGTTCGTCGGTCTTCTCGATGACGGTGACGCCGTCGATGAAGTCGATGAAGCGGATGAAACCTGCCACTTCCGACACGATCGGGTGGTTATGCGGGTCCCAGTTGGCCACGGTCTGGCCAGCCTTGACCGCATCGCCGTCCTTGGACGTGATGGTCGCGCCGTACGGCAGCTTGTAACGCTCACGCTCACGGCCGTGGGCATCGAGCACCGACATTTCGCCCGAACGCGAGACCGCCACCAGCGAACCGCTGGCGTGCTCGACCGACTTCAGGTTGTTGAACTTCACCGAACCGGTGGTCTTGACGGTGATGTTGTCGACCGCAGCAGCTCGCGACGCCGCACCACCGATGTGGAACGTACGCATGGTCAGCTGGGTACCCGGCTCACCGATCGACTGCGCGGCGATGACGCCGACCGCTTCGCCGATGTTGACGATGTGGCCACGGGCCAGATCGCGACCGTAGCAGTGTGCGCAGACGCCGAACGGCGAGGCGCAGCTGATGGTCGAACGGACCTTGACCGACTGCACCGACGCGTCTTCCAGCTTGGCCACCCAGGCTTCGTCGAGCAGGGTGTTGCGGGTCACGATCGGATCTTCGTCGTTGCCCGGCAGGAACACGTCCTCGGCCACGACACGACCCAGCACGCGGTCCTTCAACGGCTCCACGACGTCGCCGCCTTCCACGATCGGGGTCATGGTCAGGCCTTCGGTGGTACCGCAATCCACTTCGGTGATGACCACGTCCTGCGCCACGTCGACCAGACGACGGGTCAGGTAACCCGAGTTCGCCGTCTTCAGCGCGGTATCGGCCAGACCCTTACGGGCACCGTGGGTGGAGTTGAAGTACTCCTGCACGTTCAGGCCTTCACGGAAGTTCGCCTTGATGGGCGTTTCGATGATCGAGCCATCCGGACGCGCCATCAGGCCGCGCATACCGGCCAGCTGACGGATCTGCGCCTGCGAACCACGCGCACCGGAGTCGGCCATGATGTACAGCGAGTTCATCGACTTCTGGTCGATGGTCTCGCCTTCGGCATTGACGACCTTCTCGGTACCGATGGTGTCCATCATCGCCTTGGCGATGCGCTCATTGGTGCGCGACCAGATGTCGACCACCTTGTTGTAGCGCTCGCCGGCGGTGACCAGGCCCGACTGGTACTGCTCCTGGATTTCCAGCACTTCGGCTTCCGCCTCGGTGAGGATGCCCTTCTTCTCGTCCGGGATCAGCATGTCGTCGATGCCGATCGACACGCCGGCGCGGGTTGCGTAGGCGAAGCCGGTGTACATCAGCTTGTCGGCGAACACGACCGTGTCCTTCAAGCCCAGCTGACGGTAGCTGGAGTTGATCAGGCGGCTGATGTTCTTCTTGGTCAGCTCGGTGTTGGCCAGCGCGAACGGCAGGCCTTCCGGCAGGATTTCAGCCAGCAGGGCGCGACCGATCGTGGTGTCCACGATCGAGGTCTTGTTCTGCTTGTTGCCTTCCTCGTCGGTCACCACTTCGGTGATGCGGACCTTGACGCGTGCGTGCAGTTCCACCACGCGGTTGTCGTAGGCGCGCTTCACTTCGGCGATGTTGGCGAAGGCCATGCCCTCGCCCTTCTTGTTCACCAGCGAGCGGGTCATGTAGTACAGACCCAGCACGACGTCCTGCGACGGCACGATGATCGGCTCGCCGTTGGCCGGCGACAGGATGTTGTTGGTGGACATCATCAGCGCACGCGCTTCCAGCTGGGCTTCCAGCGAGAGCGGCACGTGGACGGCCATCTGGTCACCGTCGAAGTCGGCGTTGAACGCGGTGCAGACCAGCGGGTGCAGCTGGATGGCCTTGCCTTCGATCAGGACCGGCTCGAACGCCTGGATGCCCAGACGGTGCAGGGTCGGCGCACGGTTCAGCATCACCGGATGTTCGCGGATGACCTCTTCCAGGATGTCCCAGACTTCGGCTTCTTCGCGCTCGACCAGCTTCTTGGCGGCCTTGATGGTGGTGGCCAGGCCACGACGCTGCAGCTTGGCGAAGACGAACGGCTTGAACAGCTCAAGCGCCATCTTCTTCGGCAGGCCGCACTGGTGCAGGCGCAGGTACGGACCAACCACGATGACCGAACGGCCCGAGTAGTCGACGCGCTTGCCCAGCAGGTTCTGGCGGAAGCGACCCTGCTTGCCCTTGATCATGTCGGCCAGCGACTTCAGCGGGCGCTTGTTGGTGCCGGTGATGGCACGGCCGCGACGGCCGTTGTCCAGCAGCGCATCGACCGATTCCTGCAGCATGCGCTTTTCATTGCGCACGATGATGTCCGGCGCGTTCAGCTCGAGCAGGCGGCGCAGGCGGTTGTTGCGGTTGATGACGCGGCGGTACAGGTCGTTCAGATCGGAGGTCGCGAAGCGGCCACCGTCCAGCGGCACCAGCGGACGCAGGTCCGGCGGCAGCACCGGCAGCACGGTCATGACCATCCACTCCGGGCGGTTGCCCGACTCGAGGAAGGCCTCGACCAGCTTGATGCGCTTGGTCAGTCGCTTGAGCTTGGTTTCCGAACCGGTGCTGGCGATTTCTTCGCGCAGGCGGGTCATTTCCGACTGCAGGTCGATCGTGCGCAGCAGCTCGTACACAGCCTCGGCGCCCATGGCGGCATCGAAGTCGTCGCCGTGTTCCTGGCGGGCCTGCAGGTACTGTTCTTCGGTCAGCAGCTGGCGGCGCTCCAGGGCGGTCAGGCCCGGCTCGGTCACCACGTACGCTTCGAAGTACAGCACGCGCTCGATGTCACGCAGGGTCATGTCCAGCATCAGGCCGATGCGCGACGGCAGCGACTTGAGGAACCAGATGTGCGCGACCGGCGAGGCCAGGTCGATGTGACCCATGCGCTCGCGGCGCACCTTGGCCAGGGTGACTTCGGTGCCGCACTTTTCGCAGACCACGCCGCGGTGCTTCATGCGCTTGTACTTGCCGCACAGGCACTCGTAGTCCTTGACCGGTCCGAAGATGGCGGCGCAGAACAGGCCGTCACGTTCCGGCTTGAACGTACGGTAGTTGATGGTTTCCGGCTTCTTCACTTCGCCGAAGGACCACGAACGGATCAGGTCCGGCGAGGCCAGCGCGATCTTGATCGCGTCGAAGTCCAGCGTCTGGCGCTGCTGGTTGAAGAGGTTGAGCAAGTCTTTCATGGTGTTTCTCCGAAAGGAGGAAATCTTGTCGATGGGGCTGTCGGTTCAGATCCGGCGGCGCGGCTGCCGGGGCAGCCGCGCCTGCACGATCAGTTGCCGTCCAGTTCCATGTTGATGGCCAGCGAGCGGATTTCCTTCACGAGCACGTTGAAGGATTCCGGCATGCCCGCGACCATCTCGTGCTCACCGTCGACGATGTTCTTGTACATCTGGTTGCGGCCCTGCACGTCATCGGACTTCACCGTCAGCATTTCCTGCAGGGTGTAGGCCGCGCCGTAGGCTTCCAGCGCCCAGACTTCCATTTCACCGAAGCGCTGGCCACCGAACTGCGCCTTGCCGCCCAGCGGCTGCTGGGTAACGAGCGAGTACGGGCCGGTCGAACGGGCGTGCATCTTGTCGTCGACCAGGTGGTTCAGCTTCAGGTAGTGCATGTAGCCCACGGTGGTGTGGCGATCGAATGCCTCACCGGTGCGGCCGTCATACAGCTGGGTCTGGCCGCTCAGCGGCAGGTCGGCCAGGGCAAGCATGTGCTTGATCTCGGCTTCGGTCGCACCGTCGAACACCGGCGTTGCCATCGGCACGCCGTCGGTCAGGTTGTCGGCCAGGCGCAGCAGCTCCTCGTCGCTGAACTGGGTCAGGTCGACGTGGTTGGCGTGCTGGGTCTTGTCGTGGTTGTAGACATCGTCCAGGAACTTGCGCAGGTCGCTGATCGCGGCCTGGGCTTCCAGCATGCCCTGGATCTTGCGACCCAGGCCCTTGGCGGCCCAGCCCAGATGCACTTCCAGAATCTGGCCGATGTTCATACGCGACGGCACGCCCAGCGGGTTCAGCACGATGTCCACGGTCTCGCCCGAGGCCATGTACGGCATGTCTTCGACCGGCACCACGTTGGAGACCACACCCTTGTTGCCGTGGCGGCCTGCCATCTTGTCACCCGGCTGGATGCGACGCTTCACGGCCAGGAACACCTTGACCATCTTCAGCACGCCCGGCGCCAGGTCGTCGCCCGCGGTGATCTTGCCGCGCTTGTCGGCGAAGCGACGCTCGAATTCCTTCTCGTGCGCCTGGATCTGCTTCTGGGCGCGTTCGATGGCTTCCGAAGCGTCCTCGTCCTTCATGCGCAGCACGAACCAGTCCGCCTTCTTCAGGCCATCCAGGTAGGCGTCGGTAACGGTGTCGCCCTTCTTCAGGTTGGCACCGCCGTTGACCACCTTGCCCACGATCTGCGAGCGCAGACGGGCGTAGATGGCGCCTTCCAGGATGCGGAACTGGTCGTCGAAGTCCTTCTTGACGCGCTTGATTTCAGACTCTTCGATCTGACGGGCGCGCTTGTCCTTCTCGATGCCGTCGCGGGTGAAGACCTGCACGTCGATGACGGTGCCGTCCATGCCCGGGGGCACGCGCAGCGAGCTGTCCTTCACGTCCGAGGCCTTCTCGCCGAAGATCGCACGCAGCAGCTTCTCTTCCGGGGTCAGCTGGCTTTCGCCCTTCGGGGTGACCTTGCCGACCATGATGTCGCCGGCGCGGACTTCCGCACCGATGTACACCACGCCGCTCTCGTCCAGGCGGTTCAGCGCCTGCTCGGAGACGTTCGGGATGTCGGCGGAGATTTCCTCCGGCCCCAGCTTGGTGTCACGCGCGACGCAGGTCAGCTCTTCGATGTGGATCGTGGTGTAACGATCCTCTTCCACCACGCGCTCGGAAAGCAGGATGGAGTCTTCGAAGTTGTAGCCGTTCCACGGCATGAAGGCGATCAGCATGTTCTGGCCCAGGGCCAGTTCACCGATGTCGGTGGACGGACCATCGGCCAGCACGTCGCCACGCGCCACCACGTTGCCCACTTCCACCAGCGGACGCTGGTTGATGCAGGTGTTCTGGTTGGAACGGGTGTACTTGATCAGGTTGTAGATATCCACGCCGGCATCGGTCGCGTCGGTGATCTCCACTTCGTTGACCTTGACCACGATGCGGCCGGCGTCGATCTGCACGATCTCGCCGCCACGACGGGCGTTCACGGTCACACCCGAGTCACGGGCCACGGCGCGCTCGATACCGGTACCCACCAGCGGCTTCTGGGCACGCAGGGTCGGCACGGCCTGACGCTGCATGTTGGCGCCCATCAGTGCGCGGTTGGCGTCATCGTGCTCCAGGAACGGGACGAGCGCGGCAGCGATCGACACGGTCTGCATCGGCGAGACGTCCATGAAGTGGACTTCTGCCGGCGGCTTGAGCAGCGACTCACCCTGGAAGCGGCACGGTACGAACTGCTCGGTGAGCATGCTCTTGGCATCGGTCAGGGCGTTGGCCTGGGCGATGACGTACTCGTTTTCTTCGATGGCCGACAGGAATTCGATCTCGTCGGACACCTTGCCGTCAGCGACCTTGCGGTACGGGGTCTCGAGGAAACCGTACTGGTTGGTGCGGGCGTACACGGCCAGCGAGTTGATCAGGCCGATGTTCGGGCCTTCCGGCGTTTCGATGGTGCAGACGCGGCCGTAATGGGTCGGATGCACGTCGCGCACTTCGAAGCCGGCGCGTTCGCGGGTCAGACCGCCCGGGCCCAGGGCCGAGACGCGACGCTTGTGCGTCACTTCCGACAGCGGGTTGTTCTGATCCATGAACTGCGACAGCTGCGAGGAGCCGAAGAACTCCTTGATGGCCGCGGCGACCGGCTTGGCGTTGATCAGCTCCTGCGGGGTCAGGCCTTCGGATTCGGCCATCGACAGGCGCTCCTTGACCGCGCGCTCGACGCGGACCAGGCCCACGCGGAACACGTTCTCGGCCATTTCACCGACCGAACGCACGCGACGGTTGCCCAGGTGATCGATGTCATCGACCACGCCACGACCGTTGCGGATCTCGGTCAGGACCTTGATCACTTCCAGGATGTCGGAGCTGTCGGCATGCTCGGCGACCAGGCGCTTGGACTCTTCGTCGTTGCGCTCGCCGAAGTACTTGCGGTCGTACAGCACGGCTTCGCCGGTGACAGCCTTGCGGCCGACACGGCGGTTGAACTTCATGCGGCCGACCGTGGACAGGTCGTAGCGCTCGAAGGTGAAGAACAGGTTGTGGAACAGGTTCTGCGCGGCATCCTTGGTCGGCGGCTCGCCCGGACGCATCATGCGGTAGATCTCGACCAGCGCTTCCAGCTGGGTCTTGGTCGGATCGATGCGCAGGGTGTTGGACAGGTACGGGCCACGATCCAGATCGTTCACCCACAGGGTGCCCACGGCATCCACACCGGCCTTGCGGAAGGCCTGCAGCTGCTCGTCGGTGATTTCGTCGTTGGCCTGGGCCAGCAGTTCACCGGTGTTGGCATCGACCACGTCGTGCGACAGGATGCGGCCGACGATGTAATCGTCCGGCACGGCCAGGGCGGCAATGCCCGAGGCTTCCAGCTGTTTGACGTGGCGCGCGGTGATGCGCTTGCCGGCTTCGACGATGACCTTGTCGCCATCGGCCAGGTCGAAGTTCAGGGTTTCGCCGCGCAGACGCTCGGCCACCAGTTCGAGCTGCACACCTTCATCGGGGTTGATGTGGAAGGTGTTGATCTCGAAGAACTCGGCCAGCATCTCTTCGTTGCTGTAACCCAGCGCACGCAGCAGGATCGAGACCGGCAGCTTGCGGCGACGATCGATACGGGTGAACAGGGCGTCCTTCGGGTCGAACTCGAAGTCCAGCCAGGAGCCGCGGTACGGGATGATGCGGGCGCTGTACAGCAGCTTGCCCGAGCTGTGGGTCTTGCCACGGTCGTGGTCGAAGAACACACCCGGCGAACGGTGCAGCTGCGAGACGATCACGCGCTCGGTACCGTTCACGATGAAGGTGCCGTTGTCGGTCATCAGCGGGATTTCGCCGAGGTAGACCTCCTGCTCCTTCACGTACTTGATGGCCTTGGTCGACGACTCACGGTCGTAGATCACCAGGCGCACGGTCACGCGCAGCGGCGCGCCGTAGCTCATGCCGCGCTGGCGGCATTCGCGCTCGTCGAACACCGGGTCGCCGAGCTTGTAGCCGACGTATTCCAGGGCAGCGTTGCCGCTGTAGCTGGAAATCGGGAACACCGACTTCAGGGCCGCGTGCAGGCCGTGGTCCGTGCGCTTGGCCGGATCGACGTTTTCCTGCAGGAATTCACGGTAGGAATCGACCTGGATGGCAAGCAGGAACGGCACTTCGAGGATCGAGCGCTGCTTGCCGAAATCCTTGCGGATACGCTTCTTTTCGGTGAACGAATAAGACGTCATGAGGTATCACCTTGGCTGTGCGGATCGTGCGTCCACGACCCGAGGGGAAACTGAAATTGTCAGTTGGAAGTCGCTGGTATTGCCGGCACCAGCACGCCTTCTCCCGCTACTTCCAACTGCCAACTCGTCTGCATCCACTCCCCTGCCCGCGCGCCTGGGCGCCGCTGTGACCGGGGATGACCGCAGCCCGTGTTGGGCTCGTATTTCGGGTGTTGCGTGAAACGACCAAAGGCCGGGGGCTTACGCCCCCAGCCTTGGCTGCATCGCCGTGATTCGATGGCGAGGCAAGGAACTGCTTACTTGACTTCGACAGTCGCGCCAGCAGCTTCCAGGTCCTTCTTGAACTTGGCAGCGTCGTCCTTCGAAGCGGCTTCCTTGATCATGCCGCCGGCTTCAGCCAGATCCTTCGCTTCCTTCAGGCCCAGGCCGGTGATGGCGCGGACAGCCTTGATGACTTCGACCTTCTTGTCGCCGGCCGACTTCAGGATGACGTCGAATTCGGTCTGCTCTTCAACAGCGGCAGCCGGGCCAGCAGCAGCAGCTGCGGCGACCGGAGCAGCGGCGGAGACGCCGAACTTCTCTTCGATGGCCTTGACCAGCTCCATCACTTCCATCAGGGACTTCTCGGCGATGGCGTCGACGATCTGTTCGTTGGTAAGGGACATTTTGATTACCTTTGGATAATTTTCTGGGTTGAGGTTCCGTTCGGAACCACGGAAACGTCGACTCAGGCGGTTTCGGCGACCGGCTCGGCAGCGTCAGCGGTTTCACCGCCACCCTGCTTGTCGGCCACGGCCTTGACGGCACGGGCGAACATCGTGACCGGCTCGGCCAGGACGCGGGCCAGCATGGCCAGGGCCTGATCACGGGTCGGCAGCGAGGCCAGCACGTCGACATGGCCAGCCGGGAACAGTTCCCCGCCGATGGCCACGACCTTTGCCTGCAGCTTGTCGTTGGTCTTGGCAAAATCCTTGATCAGGCGACCGGCTGCGCCGGGCTCCTCGAGCGAGAACGCGTACAGCAGCGGACCGACGAGTGCGTCTTTGGCGCATTCGTATTCGGTACCTTCCACTGCACGTGCCGCCAGCGTGTTCTTGACAACTTTCAAGAAAACGCCGGTTTCGCGTGCCTGCTTGCGCATCGCGGTCATCTGGGAGACCGTGGTGCCAGCGTATTCGGCTGCGATCAAGGAGTGGGCCTTGGCGGCGACGTCTGCCAGCTCGGCGACTACTTCTTGCTTCTGGGACAGATTGAGAGCCATTGCACTCCTCCAATTGAACTCCGCTTACGGCTCCTGCCGTGTGCGGTCCTGGGCGGCATCCGTCCTGGACGCCGGGAACATCAGGTGATGTTCCAAGGGTGGGCCGTTCTAGACCTGGATGGCCAACCTGGGAGAACCCAGACGTGCGTAAACCAGAAAAACTCCAGAAGGGCACCATCTACGCAGGGTGATTCCCGAAGGAATCGATTAAGCGTTCGGTACTGCGCCGGCGGCGACTCCCTGCCAATGCGAGCATCCCTGCCCGTCGCCGGTATGTACTGACCGCGCCTGCGGTCTTTGACGGCTATCTCCGCAGGGCGAGCCCCACTCGGATTGCCTTCAAATATCGCGGGTACCGGACCGGGGCCCGGTACCCGCTTGAAACGATTACTTCAGCGACAGCGAGGACTGGTCGATGGTCACGCCCGGGCCCATCGTCGAGCTGACCGAAACCTTCTGCAGGTAGGTGCCCTTCGAGGTGGCCGGCTTGGCCTTGACCAGATCCATCAGCAGCGCCTGCAGGTTCAACTTCAGCGCGTCTTCGGCGAAGTCGGCCTTGCCGATGGTGCAATGGATGATGCCGGCCTTGTCAGTGCGGTAACGCACCTGACCCGACTTGGCATTCTTGACGGCTTCGCCCGGGTTGGCCGACACGGTGCCGACCTTCGGGTTCGGCATCAGGCCGCGCGGGCCGAGCACGGTGCCCAGCTTGCCCACGACGCGCATGGCGTCCGGGGTCGCGATGACGACGTCGTAGTTCAGATCGCCGGCCTGCATCTTCTCGGCCAGGTCGTCCATGCCCACGGCTTCGGCGCCAGCGGCCAGGGCTTCGTCAGCCTTGGCACCGGCCGGTGCGAAGACGGCAACGCGCACGCTCTTGCCGGTACCGGACGGCAGCACGGTGGAACCGCGCACCTGCTGGTCGGACTTCTTGGCGTCCACGCCCAGGCGCACAGCGACGTCGAAGGACTCGACGAACTTGGCCTTGGTAGCGGTCTTCAGGATCTTGATGGCGTCCTCGAAGGCATATGCCTTGCCCGGGACGACGGCGGCCTTGATGGCCTTCTCACGCTTGGTCTGTGCCATCTTCTTAACCCTCTACCACGAGGCCCATGGAACGGGCAGAACCGGCGATGGTGCGCACCGCGGCATCCAGATCGGCAGCCGTCAGGTCTGCTTCCTTGGTCTTGGCGATCTCTTCGAGCTGCTTGCGGGTCACCTTGCCCACCTTCTCGGTGTTCGGGCGCTTGGAGCCCGACGAGATGCCTGCAGCCTTCTTGAGCAGCACGGCGGCCGGGGTGCTCTTGGTGATGAAGGTGAAGGTACGGTCCGAGTAGGCCGTGATGATGACCGGCACCGGCAGACCCGGCTCCAGCTTCTGCGTGGCGGCATTGAAGGCCTTGCAGAATTCCATGATGTTCAGGCCACGCTGACCCAGCGCAGGACCGACCGGCGGCGAGGGGTTGGCCTGACCGGCCTTCACCTGCAGCTTGATATAACCGACAACTTTCTTTGCCATGAGTATGCTCTCCGGGTGCTAGCGCCTTACGACAACAGGCTCCCCATCGGACCGGGAATCACGCGTCCCGGCATCGCGTTTTGAATTCACGCAGAAGGCCACCTCGCGGCGGCCCTTGCTTTTTGCCAGCTTCCTGGCAGGAAGCCGCGCACTATATCAGGTTTTTTCCGCCCTTGCCTCAAGGCTGGCGGGCGCAGGCTGTTCAGGTTCCGGGCGGCCGCCCGGAACCCTGCTGCCTCAGGCTCAGACGGCCTTTTCGACCTGGCCGAACTCGAGCTCCACCGGGGTGGCACGACCGAAGATCAGCACCGAGACGCGCAGACGGCTCTTCTCGTAGTTGACTTCCTCGACCACGCCGTTGAAGTCGTTGAACGGACCTTCGGTGACGCGGACCATCTGGCCCGGCTCGAACAGCACCTTCGGACGGGGCTTTTCCACACCTTCCTGAACGCGGTCCAGAATGGCGGCAGCCTCTTCATCACGGATCGGCAGCGGACGATCGGCGGTGCCGCCGATGAAGCCCATCACCTTGGAGGTGTCCTTGACCAGGTGCCAGCTTTCGTTGTCGATGCGCGGGATCCCGTTTTCTTCGTGGGTCTCGATCTGGACCAGCACGTAACCCGGGAAGAACTTGCGCTCGGAACGGCGCTTCTGGCCGGCGCGCATCTCAACCACTTCCTCGGTCGGGACCAGGACGTCACCGAAGCGCTCCTGCATCTCGTCACGCACGATGCGATCGCGCAGAGCCTGCGCAACCGACTTTTCGAAGCCCGAATAGGCGTGAACGACGTACCAACGCTTCACTGGTTTCTCCTTATCGACCCAGGAACCACTGGGTCAATTTCTGAATCACGAAGTCAAATCCGCCCAGCAGCAGGCTGAGGATGATCACGACAACGATCACCACCCAGGTCATGCGAATGGCTTCCTGGCGCGTCGGCCAGACCACCTTGCGCAGTTCGAAACGCGATTCGGAAAGGAATTCCCGCGTGTCGCGACCCTTGCCGGTCAGCAGGAACACGCCGAGGCCGGCCACCAGGCCAACGACAACGGCCAGACCGCGAAGCGGACCGGCCCACGCACTCTGGGAGGCATGCTCAGGAGCACCGAACCAATACCAAGCAAAAAGACCCGCCAGCACCAGGATCGCTGCGACGGCGTACTTGACGATGTCACCCCCCGTGGAGGCGTTGTCTTTGGAATGCTCGATCTTGCTGTTCATCCGGCTCTGGCTACTGTGGCGGCATAGCCGCTGGAAGGGAGAAGTGGCACGCCAGGAGGGACTCGAACCCCCAACCTGCGGTTTTGGAGACCGCTGCTCTGCCAATTGAGCTACTGGCGTACTGAAAAAACTTGCCTTCCCTTAGACGGCGAAGGCGGACCGAGGTTCCCGGCCCGCCTTTCGCGAGACCGGCAGCGCTAAGCAACCGCCGGTAGTGCAAAAATTACGCGATGATCTTGGAGACCACGCCGGCGCCGACGGTACGGCCGCCTTCGCGAATCGCGAAGCGCAGGCCTTCATCCATGGCGACCGGGTTGATCAGGGTGACAACCATCTTCACGTTGTCGCCCGGCATCACCATTTCCACACCTTCCGGCAGTTCGCAAGCGCCGGTGATGTCGGTGGTACGGAAGTAGAACTGCGGACGGTAACCCTTGAAGAACGGGGTGTGACGGCCGCCTTCGTCCTTGGACAGCACGTACACTTCGGCGTCGAAGGTGGTGTGCGGCTTGATCGAACCCGGCTTGGCCAGGACCTGGCCACGCTCGACGTCGTCACGCTTGGTGCCGCGCAGCAGCAGACCGGCGTTGTCGCCTGCCTGACCCTGGTCGAGCAGCTTGCGGAACATTTCCACGCCGGTGACGGTGGTCTTCTGGACCGGACGGATACCGACGATTTCGATTTCTTCGCCGACCTTGATCACGCCGCGCTCGATACGACCGGTCACCACGGTGCCGCGGCCCGAGATCGAGAACACGTCTTCCACCGGCATCAGGAACGGCTTGTCGATGTCGCGTTCCGGGGTCGGGATCCAGCTGTCGAGAGCCTCGACCAGCTTGATCACGGACGGCACGCCGATCTCGCTCTGGTCGCCTTCCAGCGCCAGGCGGGCCGAACCCGAGATGATCGGGGTGTCGTCGCCCGGGAAGTCGTACTTGCTCAGCAGCTCGCGGACTTCCATTTCGACCAGTTCCAGCAGCTCGGCGTCATCGACCATGTCTGCCTTGTTCAGGAAGACGACGATGTACGGCACGCCGACCTGACGCGAGAGCAGGATGTGCTCACGGGTCTGCGGCATCGGGCCGTCAGCAGCCGAACAGACCAGGATCGCGCCGTCCATCTGGGCAGCACCGGTGATCATGTTCTTGACGTAGTCAGCATGGCCCGGGCAATCGACGTGGGCGTAATGACGTTCGGTGGATTCGTATTCGACGTGTGCGGTCGAGATCGTGATGCCACGTGCCTTTTCTTCCGGCGCGGCGTCGATCGACGAGTAGTCCTTGAACTCACCGCCAAAGCGCTCGGCACCGATCTTGGTCAGTGCGGCGGTCAGCGTGGTCTTGCCGTGGTCAACGTGACCGATGGTGCCGACATTGACGTGCGGCTTGGTGCGCTCGAACTTACCCTTGGCCATGGCTGCTTATCTCGAAATCGTCTGAATTGGTGGCACTTAGATGGTGCTCACGAAAGGAATCGAACCTTCGACCTCCTCCTTACCAAGGAGGTGCTCTACCGACTGAGCTACGTGAGCGAGTTTTGTATTATGGCACGAATTTGAATATATTCAAACTCATTCAATGGAGCGGGAGACGGGGATCGAACCCGCACCATCAGCTTGGAAGGCTGAGGTTCTACCATTGAACTACTCCCGCATCGGAAGCTCTTGCCACAACATGAAACTGGTGGAGGGAGGTGGATTCGAACCACCGAAGGCGTAAGCCAGCAGATTTACAGTCTGCCCCCGTTGGCCGCTTGGGTATCCCTCCTTACCACCCTGTCCCGTGGCGCCGAAGCGTTTTCGGTGTGGGGTGGAAGAGCCGTGAATTTTGGGGATAAACGGGGGTTCTGTCAACAACCTTTTTGAATTTTTTCACATGAATTTCGAATTGCCCTGCCGGGACGGGCTATTGGCCCGGCAAGGCCAGGGTTTCGCTGGCGAAGATGGCCACATGCGGCACGCCATCGGCACCGATCCAGCCGCGATACATGCCCTGGGTGTTGAACGGCGTCGCGGCGCGGCCATCGGCGGACAGTACGATCGCGCCACCATCGCCGCCAAGGGCGGGAATGCGCTCGTTGATCACCGCACGCCCGGCTTCCACCGGCCCCTGCTTGAGGTACTGCATGCGCGCGCAGATATCGTGCGCGGCCGCGGTGCGGATGTAGTACTCGCCCCAGCCCGTGCCGGACACCGCACACCCCGCATCGGCGTAGGTGCCGGCGCCGATGATCGGTGAGTCGCCGACACGCCCATAGCGCTTGTTGGTCATGCCGCCGGTGGAGGTGCCCGCGGCGAGCTTGCCGTCCTTGTCCAGTGCGACCGCGCCAACCGTGCCGAAATGGCGCGCCGTTTCCAGATCCGCATGGGCCTGGCCACCGGCCTCTTCTTTCAGCGCCTTCTGCAGCTGCTGCCAGCGCTTGTCGGTGCGGAAGTAGGACGGATCCACCAGGGGGATGCCCTGGCTGCTGGCGAACGCCTCGGCGCCCTGCCCGACCATCATCACGTGCGGAGAATGCTGCATCACCGCTTCGGCGAGCAGGATCGGATTGCGCACGCGCTGCACGCCGGCCACCGCACCGGCCTTGAGCGTGGCGCCATCCATCAGCGAGGCATCCAGTTCATTGCGACCGTCGTGGGTGAATACCGCCCCTTTGCCGGCATTGAAGGTGGGATCGTCCTCGAGCACGGTGATCGCCGCGGTAACGGCTTCCAGCGCCGGCCTGCCCGCCGCCAGTGCGGCATGCCCTTTCAACAGCGCCTGCTGCAGGGCCGCGCGCGCGGCTTTTTCCTCGGTGGGCGAGAGATCCTTGCGCTCCACCCCCGCTCCGCCATGGATGACCAGCACCGGCTCGGCGGCGGTGGCCGCCAGCGGGAGCGACAGGCACAGCGACAACACCACCACAGCAGAACGCGACATGGGCAGGCACTCTCAAGGGACGAGGCGTCATCATGGCACGCGCGGCGGGCCACCCACGCGCGTGTCCGTGACGTCACAACGCGCGCAACAGCATCCACGCATGGCGTGGATCTACCGGCGCAGCTGCAGGCGCCCCGCACGGATGTCTGCCGTGATCTCGAACGCCGCGTCGTCCACCCGGAAGCCGTCCATATGCAGGCGACTGCCCTCGCCGACCCCGGTGACCGGAACGGCAAGAAAATCCAGCGGTTTACCGCCGCGCAGGCGATCGGCGGTGTGCTGCGGCGTCACCAGCCACGCATAGCCGCCGTCGCGGCTGAACACCTGCCCGGTGCCGTCGGCTTCCACGCACAGCGCGGTGTCTTCATCCACGCCGAGGCCGACCATGTCCTGCTGCCCGCTGCGCTGGGCGGCACGGGCCACGAATACGATCAGGCGGCCGAGCCGGTCGCGCTTGCCGAAATGGGTATCGGTGACCACGTTGGCCAGGTACGGCATGGTCAGGAAATCGCTGTCCAGCGTCACCGCCCGGCCCATCGGATCGCGCAGGGCGCGGCGGGACGTCACGCTGCCGCCATCCAGGGCGCCGTAGCTGTAGCCCCCCAGGATGGCCAACCCGGCACTGGTCCCGGCGATCGGCCGCCCGGCGCGGACGTGCGCATTGAGCGCCTCGTTCACCGGCGTGCCCTTCCAGAATCGGATATAGCGCGACTGGTCGCCGCCGGCGATGAAGATCGCATCGGCAGCGGCGATCACCCCCAGCACCGCCGGGTCGTCGGCCGCGCGCCGGCTGTTGAACACCAGGGTCTGTACCGAGACCGCCCCGCCGATCTCCCGGTAGAGCCGGTCCTGCAGCTCATCGGCGCCGGAGGCGCGCAGGATCACCACCCGGCCGTGACCGGCACGCGCCAGCCACCACTGGAACGCGGCCGGCACCCACTCGCCACCGCCCATCAGCATCATCGCCGGCTCGGTATGGGTGGCGCGCGGGGCGTCCAGGGCGCCCACCTCGTAATAGCGATAGCCCGGGTCCTGCAGACTGCGCGAATCCTGGGCGTGGAGGGGGAGCGAGAGCGCGGCGAGCAACAGCCACAGGAGGGAATGGATCGGCCGGAAACCCTTGTGCACGTTGACCTCCCTGAACAAAACGGGCCTGAAAGCGCTTTCACTCTTTGCCAGAGAAATTGGCAGTGGTCAACCCCGTAAAAAAGGCGTTAAATGCGCGCCGTCCATTCGCGAAATGTGAATGGGGACAGGCCTCCCTCGAGGCCGACACTTTCTTCTCGAGAATTCTCATGCGTAAACAGGCGATGGCGTGGTCGATCCAGCTGGCGTTGATGGGTGTGGCCGCAACCGCGGCTGCCCAGACCTCCGCCCCCGGGGTGCAGCAACTGGATACGGTGCAGGTCACCGGCTCGCGCATCCCGCGCGCGCACGTGGAGGGGCCGGCCCCCGTCACCGTCATCACCGCCGAGCAGATCCAGGCCAGCGGCTTCACCAGCGTGCCGGACGTGCTGCGCTCGATGACCCAGAACGGGGGTGAGACCCAGAGCCAGCAGTCCTCCAGCGGCGCGGACTTCTCCCCCGGTGCGCAGCAGGTCGACCTGCGCGGCCTCGGCCCCAACCACACCCTGGTGCTGGTCAACGGCCGCCGCATCGCCGATTTCCCGATGCCCTTCCAGGGCCGCAGCAACTTCACCGACGTCTCCAACATCCCGATCGGGATGATCGAGCGCATCGAAGTGCTGACCGGCAGCGCCTCGGCGATCTACGGCTCGGATGCCATTGCCGGCGTGGTCAACTTCATCCTGAAGAAGCAGGTCGATGGCACCACGGTCGACATGCGCATGGGCACCACCAGCGAAGGCGGCGGTGAGTCCTTCGACATGAGCATCGCCAGTGGCTTCGACGCCGGCCGCTTCAGCGCGGTCTACAGCCTGGAACTGCAGTCGCAGACCCCGCTGTGGGCGTATGAGCGTGGCCAGCAGGATTCCACGCTGGACGCGCCGACCGAGAGCGCGCGTGCCGCGCGGCGCGCCTACCTGCGCACCGACTACAACGATGACTACCTCGATCCGGGCCAGGCCACCTGCGATGCGCTGGCCGGCCAGAACAACGGCAGCACCCAGTACGCCGAGCGTGCGCGCTATGGCTTCTACTGCGGCAGCGACCGGTCGATCGGCTACGGCACGATCCTGAGCAAGCGCCGCGGCGCCAACGGCTATGCCGCGCTGCGCTACGCCTTTGACAACGGCGCGGAATGGTTCGCCGATGTGCAGATGGGTTACCACGACCTGGCGCTGATGCGCGATGTGACCCAATGGGGCCGCATGGCCGCCGACGGCAATGAAGACGGCTACTTCTACAACCAGGCCACCGACCAGGTGGAGTTCTGGCAGCGCCAGTTCTCTCCGGAAGAGATGGGCGGGTTGAACAACGGCATGGTGCGCAGCACGCAGAAGACCTTCAGCGTGACCACCGGCTTCAAGGGCGCACTCGGTGCGGACTGGGAGTACGAGGCGTCGTTGAGCCACTCGCAGTACCAGTCCCGCATCCGCTGGCCGCAGATCATCGCCGCCAAGGCCAATGCGCTGTTCCTGGGCGAGCAGCTGGGCGAGTACACCGATGACGACGACAATGTGTTCCCGGTCTTCAATGCCGACCCGGCGCGCCTGTATCGGCCGCTGAGCCGCAGCGAGTACGACGCGATCGCCGCACGCACCACCTATACGCCAAAGTCGCGCACCGATACCGCCGCGCTGACCCTGACCAACGGCGAGCTGTTCGAGCTGCCGGGCGGCAAGGCCGGCTTCGCGGCGACGGCCGAGTTCGGCAACCAGTCCTATGCACTGAACCCGGACCCGCTGGCGACGCAGTACTACTACTACAGCTGGAAGGACTCGGACGGCCACGGCAGCCGCAACCGCTGGGCGACCGCGGCCGAGCTGCGCCTGCCGCTGCACGACACGTTCAACCTCAGCGTGGCCGGCCGCTTCGACCAGTACCGCTACTCGGGCAACACCATCGGCAAGGCGACCTGGAGCGGCGGCCTGGAATGGCGCCCGATCGAGACCCTGCTGGTGCGCGGCTCCTACGGCACCGCCTTCCGCGCGCCGGACCTGCACTACGTCTATGCCGGCCCGGGCAATGACGAAACCAGCGCCAACGACTATTACGCCTGTGCGGCGGACGGCGGTGATGACTGCTCGGATTACGAGGAGAACCTGATCCGCACGCGCGAAGGCAATCGCAGGCTGGATCCGGAAACCAGCACCTCGTGGAGTGCCGGCTTTGTGTGGTCGCCAGCGCTGGGGCTGGACCTGTCGGTGGACTGGTTCGACATCGACATGCGCGACCAGGTGCAGGACATGGACGTGAGCACGATCCTGCGCGATGAGGCGGCCTGCCGCCTGGGCGGCGCCGATGCGGCCTCGCCGACCTGCGTGGATGCGATCAGCCGGGTCACCCGCACCAGCGATGGCCGCCTCTATGGCGTGCATGTGAGCCCGATCAACATCGCGCGCGAGACCACGCGCGGCATCGACGTGGGCCTGCGCTACCGCCTGGGCACCGGGATCGGCGACTTCATCTTCAGTGGCAACCACACCTGGGTGAAGACCCACGATTTCCAGCAGTTCGAGGGCGATGTGGTCGAGGACCAGTTCGCGGTCAACAGCGGTTTCGACATTCCGCGCACCAAGACCAGTGCGAGCGTGACCTGGGAGAACGCGGCGTGGTCGGCCACGCTGTACGGCTCGCGCCTGGGCAGGCTGCCGACCTACGACAGCTACGACCAGAGCTTCGATCCGGACAGCGGCGACAGCCCCTGGATCGGCGCGACGTACCGTTACAACGTGTCGCTGCAGTACCGCTTCGACGATCATTCGCGCCTGTCGCTGTCGGTGGTCAACATCGCCAACAAGCTGCCGCCGAAGGATGCGACGTATACGCCGTATCCGTACTACGACGTGTCCTGGTTCGATACGGTGGGCCGCACGATCAACCTGCAGTACACGCACAAGTTTGGCGGCTCGGCGCTGTAAGCGCCGTTCGGTGGGCCCCGGTGGGGCCGGCCACTGGCCGGCTCCTCATGTACCGGTAGTGCCGGCCGCTGGCCGGCTCCTCGCGTTGCGGGTGGGCGCTTCCTGTTTTCCACACACCCCGTGGAAACCCATGGGGGTTTGATGTGGACAAGTGCATGCAAGCCATGCAGCGCAACGCTTTCAGGGCGTGGCGATATTTTGTCCAGCCGCAGATCGCGGTTTTCCACACGCACCGTGGAAAGCGATGGGGGTTTGCTGTGGACAACCCCGGGTGAGCAATGCACTGCAACGGTTTTCAGTGGTGGTCATAAATTGACCACGTGGCTTGCGGGCGGGTGCGTCGGGGTGCCGGCCAGCGGCCGACACTACCGCGCAGGGGTTTTCCACACGGTGCGTGGAGAGGCGTGGGGGTTTGCTGTGGACAAGTGAGGCGGAGACATACCAGGCAAGGGTTTCGATGCCTGGTCATTTTTTATCCAGCCCACTCTGGTGCGGAATGTGCTCGGCACAAACGCAAACGCCCCGCGCGAGGCGGGGCGTTCGGGCATCAACGGGCGAGGAACTCAGACGTTGAAGCGGAAGTGCAGGATGTCGCCTTCCTGGACGCGGTATTCCTTGCCTTCCAGACGCAGACGACCCGCTTCCTTGGCACCGGCTTCGCCCTTGTACTTGATGAAGTCGTCATACGCGATGGTTTCGGCGCGGATGAAGCCCTTCTCGAAGTCGGTGTGGATGACGGCGGCGGCCTGCGGGGCGGTGGCGCCCTTGCGTACGGTCCACGCGCGGACTTCCTTCACGCCTGCGGTGAAGTAGGTCTGCAGGCCCAGCAGCTGGTAGGCCGCGTAGATCACGCGGTTCAAGCCCGGCTCGGACAGGCCCAGGTCGGCCAGGAACGTATCGCGGTCTTCGTCGTCGAGCTGGGACAGCTCTTCTTCGATCGCAGCCGACACCGGCACGACCTGCGCGCCCTCTTCGGCGGCACGGGCACGCACGGCATCGAGGTGCGGGTTGTTCTCGAAGCCGTCTTCCAGCACGTTGGCGATGTACATCACCGGCTTGAGCGTCAGCAGGAACAGGTCACGGACCAGCGCCTTCTCTTCCTCGTCCAGGCCGGCGGTACGACCGGCTTTGCCGTCGGCCAGCGCGGCCTGCAGCTTGGCCAGCACCGGCTTGCGGGCGGCCGCTTCCTTGTCGCCCCCCTTGGCAGCGCGCTCGGCGCGGTTCAGGGCCTTCTCGACGCTGTCCAGATCGGCCAGGGCCAGTTCGGTATCGATGGTGTCGATGTCCGAGAGCGGGTCGACCTTGTTGTTGACGTGGATGACGTCGGCGTTCTCGAAGCAGCGCACCACGTGGGTGATCGCATCCACTTCGCGGATGTGGGCCAGGAACTTGTTGCCCAGGCCCTCACCACTGGCCGCGCCGGCGACGAGGCCGGCGATGTCGACGAACTCCACCGCAGTCGGGATGACCTTCTGCGGGTTGATGATGGCAGCCAGCTCGTTCAGGCGCGGATCCGGCACCGGCACGATGCCGACGTTCGGTTCGATCGTGCAGAACGGGAAGTTGGCCGCCGCGATGCCCGCCTTGGTCAGCGCATTGAACAGGGTCGATTTGCCGACGTTGGGCAGACCGACGATGCCGCATTTGATACCCATCTTTGACAACCTCTGGGGTGAAAGTGATTGGGGAAGCAGCGACGTTCGGCGCTGCTTTTCCAATCATTCTCCGTACCGACCAACGGTCGGTACCTACCGGTCACGCCTCCGTACCGGCCAACGGTCGGTACCTACCGGTAACGTCTCCGTACCGACCAACGGTCGGCACCTACCGGTCACGTCAGTTACCGGTCACGCTACTTCGGGGTGTGCAGCCGCTTCATCGCTTCACTGAAATCGCCGCGTACCGCCAGCGGCAGGACGTCGATCGCATCGTTGACCGCATGCCCGATCAGCACATCATCATCCTTGCTGGCACGCCCCAGCACCCACGGGACCACGCGGTCCTTGTGGCCGGGATGGCCGATGCCGATGCGCAGGCGGTGGAACCGGCCATGGCCAAGCAGGCGGATGGTGTCGCGCAGGCCATTCTGGCCGCCGTGGCCACCGTCGAACTTGAGCCGTGCCACGCCGGGCGGCAGGTCGAGCTCGTCGTGCGCCAGCAGCGTCTCTTCCGGTTCGATCTTCCAGAAGCGCTGCGCCGCGGTGACCGATTTGCCACTGAGGTTCATGAAGGTGGCGGGCTTGAGCAGCCATACCGGCTGGCCGGCGATGTCGACCTTGGCGGTCTCGCCGAACAACTTGCTGTCCACGCTCCAGCGCGCGCCGGCCTGTTCGACCAGGGCGTCAATGAAACGAAACCCGGCATTGTGCCGGGTCTGGGCGTGCTCGGGTCCGGGGTTGCCCAGACCAACGATCAATCGCAATCCTGTCATTACTCTTCTTTCGTCGGTACCAGCCCTGTGCCGGTACATACAGAAACGGCGCCTGCCCCGAAGGACAGGCGCCGCAATCACTTACTCTGCAGCCGGCGCTTCGTCGGCAGCTTCTTCCTTGCCGAGCTTGGCGGTGACGATCGCGTCGTCATGGTCCTTGCCCTGGGCCAGGGCCGGGATCTCGACGCCCTTCGGCAGCTTGATGTCCGACAGGTAGATCACGTCACCAGCCTTCAGGTCGGCCAGGTCGACGTCGATCGATTCCGGCAGGTCCTTCGGCAGGCAGGTGATGCTCACTTCCTTCAGTTCGTGGGTGACCACGACGTCGGCAGCCTTGCCGGCCGGCGAGGTGTCTTCGTTGATGAAGTGCAGCGGGACGTTGGCGGTCAGCGCTTCGTTCTCGTTCACGCGCAGGAAATCCAGATGCAGGATCAGCTGCTTGAACGGGTGGCGCTGCATGTCACGCAGCAGCACCTTGGTGACCTTGCCGTCCAGGTTCAGGTCCAGGATGGACGAGTAGAACCACTCGTTCTGCTGGGCCAGCCAGATTTCGTTGTGGTTGAGCTGGATGACGCTCGGCTCGACGTCGCCGCCGTAGATGATCGCCGGGATCTGGCCAGCGCCACGCAGGCGGCGGCTCGCACCCTTGCCTTGCAGTTCGCGCTGGACGACCTTGATTTCATGATTCTTGGCCATGCTGGTTTACTACCTTCGTTGTTTGCCCCGCCGTGATGGCGAAGCGATGAGGGAACATCCGCGACCAGATGTCCCCGGGAAACCACCCGCCGTTGCCGGCGGGCGGAAAAATCAATCCACGTACAGCGAGCTGACCGACTCACCGAAGGCGATGCGGCGCATCGTCTCGGCCAGCATTTCCGCCACGCTGAGCTGGCGGATCTTGCTGCACACCCGCGCCTCTTCACGCAGCGGGATGGTGTCGGTCACCACCAGCTCATCGAGCTGGGAGTTGTTGATGTTGTCCACCGCCGGGCCCGAGAGCACGGCGTGGGTGCAGTACGCGGCGACCTTGAGGGCGCCACGCGCCTTCAGGGCTGCAGCAGCCGCACACAGGGTGCCGGCGGTATCGACGATGTCATCGACCATCACGCAGGTCTTGCCTTCGACGTCACCGATGATGTTCATCACGGTGGAGACGTTGGCGCGCGGGCGGCGCTTGTCGATGATCGCCAGATCGGCATCGTCCAGGCGCTTGGCGACAGCGCGCGCGCGCACCACACCACCCACGTCCGGGGACACCACGATCAGGTTCTCCGTGCCGTAGGCGCGCCAGATATCGGCGAGCAGCAGCGGCGAGGCGTACACATTGTCCACCGGCATGTCGAAGAAGCCCTGGATCTGATCGGCATGCAGATCCACCGTCAGAACCCGGTCAGCCCCGACAGCGCTGAACATCTTTGCAGCCACCTTGGCGGTGATCGGCACGCGCGAGGAGCGCATGCGGCGATCCTGGCGCGAGTAGCCGAAATACGGCACCACGGCGGTGACACTGTTGACCGAGGCGCGCTTGAGCGCATCGATCAGGACCAGCAGTTCCATCAGGTTCTCGGCGCTGGGCGCACAGGTCGGCTGGATGACGAAGACGTCCTGCTTGCGGACGTTTTCCTCGATCTCGACCTGCACCTCACCGTCGGAGAAGCGCGACACCAATGCCTTGCCAGGCCGCACCCCCAGTTCCTTGCAGATGCTCTGCGCAAGGCGCTTGTTGGCGTTGCCGGAAAATACCAGCAGGTTGGGGTGTTCTTGCATCATGACGGTCTCGGGCGGGAGCGATTGGCGGAGAACTGGGCCGCCGGCACCCGGAGGTGTCTGCGGTGACAACACCGCGGCGTATGCACCGCGCCCGCGCAGACATGCGCATGGAGTCGCGGCAGATATCCGCTAGTGGCAGGGGCGGGAGGA
Organism: Stenotrophomonas sp. TWI1183; assembly: GCF_039673115.1. NCBI lineage: Bacteria > Pseudomonadati > Pseudomonadota > Gammaproteobacteria > Lysobacterales > Lysobacteraceae > Stenotrophomonas > Stenotrophomonas sp. TWI1183. The sequence goes on along the minus strand of NZ_JBDJKZ010000023.1, from coordinate 14,138 downwards.
TTCGAACCTCCGAATGCCAGGATCAAAACCTGGTGCCTTGGGCCTCTTGGCGACGCCCCTGCATCAAAATCAGTAACGCTCGAGTACATCAAGCAGTGGCGAGCGCTCCACGCCCGCAGCCACCCATGCCCGCAGTTCCTTCGGCAATTGCGCCAGGCCCTGCTCTGCAGCAGCGCGCGTGGCGAACTCGACGAAACAACCGCTTCCCGACCCGGTGAGTCGTGCCCGGCCGATACTGCTCAACGCTGCGAGCGCTGCCTCTACGGCAGGTTCGCGGCGGCGCAGGACCGGCTCGAACGCATTCCCGAGCAAAGACCCGGAAGCGAAGTCCGCTATTTTCGCCACTGGGGCATCCCGCGTCAAATCCGGTGATGCGAAAAGTGCCGGTGTCGGCACGTGAACGCCCGGATGGACCAGCACGAACCAGGCCGGCGGCAACGCCATCGGGGTGAGCAGTTCGCCCACGCCTTCGGCCCAGGCGTTGTGCCCGCGCACGAAGACCGGCACGTCCGCGCCCAGCTGCAGACCCAGCGCGGCGAGCGCATCCACGTCCAGCCCGGTGTTCCAGAGACGGTTCAAGGCGACCAGGACGGTAGCGGCGTCGGACGAACCGCCGCCGAAGCCGCCACCCGCCGGCACCACTTTTTCGATGCCGATGTCGGCACCTTGGGCGACATTCGCCGCATTTTTCAGCAGAAGGGCGGCACGCACCGCCAGATCATCGGCCTCGGCCACCCCGGCGACCGAGATGCCTTCACGCCGGATCCGGCCATCGTCCCGCACCCGCAGGCGGATGCGATCGCCCCAGTCGAGCAACCGGAACACGGTCTGCAGCTGGTGATAGCCGTCCGGGCGCCGCCCGGTGATGTGCAGGAACAGATTCAGCTTGGCCGGGGCCGGCCAGGTCGACCCGCCATCGGCCGCATCCAGCATGCTCATGGGCCGGCCAGTACCCAGCTGTCGACCACCAGGCGCACCTTCGCGTCGCCATTGACCGCTTCGATCCGGCGCGGCAGCACCGGGCGACCGGCTTCGGCCGGGTACCAGTCGAGGTACTGGATCTCCCAGCCCATCTGCTGCACCCGACGCGGGCGCCCGTCGCCATCGCGTTCGATGCGCTCGGCCGGGGCCGCGTCGGCGACCAGGCCGCGCACCCAATCGGGCAGCTGGTTGACCGGGATATCCCAGCCGGTGGCCTCCAGCAGCACCTGCTGGGCATCCTCGCCCTCGCGCGTGCCGCCTTCCAGACCTTCCAGGCGGCCGCCCTCGTGATGGCTGTCGCCGGTCAGCTTCCAGCTCTGCCTTGTGACCGGCGCGCTGAGCTCGACCACATACCCGGCCGCCTGCTGCTGCCAGTCGATGCGGCCGCTGCCACCATTGCGCCCCTTGCTGATTGCCACCCGGCCCTGGAATGACCAGGCCGGCTGCGCGCGCACGGCGGCGACGCGTTCGGTCTCGGCCTGCTGTGCAGCGGCCGAGACGGTGTTGACCACGGTCGGAGCGGAGGGGGCCTTGCGCTCATCCAGCGACACGCAGGCGGAGAGCGACAACGCCACGGCCGCGGCGAACGCGGCCTTCAGGGACACCAGATTCATACGCCGTATTTCTCGATCACGCGCTGCAGGGCGCGGTTGTCCGGGTCGAGCTTGCGGGCCTCTTCAAAGAAGTGGCGCGCCTCGTCCTTCTTGTTCAATACCCACAGCACCTCGCCCACGTGCGCGGCGATCTCCGGGTCCTTGGACAGGGTCCAGGCGCGGCGCAGTTGCACCAGCGCTTCTTCATTGCGGCCCAGGCGATACAGCACCCAGCCGTAGCTGTCGACGATGGCGGCGTTGTCCGGCTCGGCCACGCGCGCGCGGTCGATCAGCTCCAGTGCCTCCTGATAACGCTGCGTGCGGTCGGCCAGGGTGTAGCCGAGCGCGTTGAGCGCGGCGATGTTCTCCGGGTCGGTGACCAACACCTTGCGCAGGTCGGCCTCGGCACGCGGGATGTCATCGCGGCGTTCCCAGGCCAGCGCGCGGGCATACAGCAGCGCGTTCTCGTCCGGATACGCGGCCAGGCCACGGGCCAGCGCATCCAGCTCGCCGGCATCGTCGTTGCCGCGCTGGCGCAGCTCGGCTTCCAACAGATAGGCATCGCGGCGGGCATCGTCATCGACGGTCGCATCGGACTGGATCGCGTGCACCTCGGCCAGTGCCGTGTCGGTGCGGCCCAGTTCGTTCTGCGCATTGGCCGCGCGCAGGCGCGACTCATCGCGTTCCGGGCCACCGGGCACGCTGTGGTACCAGTTGACCGCCTCCTCATAGCGCTTGAGGTACTCGGCGATCTTGCCCAGCAGCAGGCGCTGGGCCGGATCCGGCTTGGTCGCCTGCTTCGAGATATCGGTATACAGCGCCAGCAGGCCCGGATCGTCCTTCTGCTTGGCCAGCAGCGAGGCGCGCATGCCGTAGGTCTGCACGTCCTGCGGGCCGACCGCCAGCACGCGCTCGGCCGCCGCAGGCTGCCCCATCAGGTCGTAGGAGATCGCCACCGCGTTGCGCAGCTCGGGGTCCCGGGTGGTCTTGGGCTCCACGCCCTTCAACAGGGCCAGGGCCTCATCGGTCTTGCCGGCCTGGTTGAGCTGGCTGGCATGCAGCAGGGCCACGCGCGGTTCATCGGGGAAGCGCCTGACCACCTCATCGACCATGCGCCGGGCCAGCTCGGGCTGCTCCATGCGCATCGCCAGGCGGCCGAACTCCTGCCAGACCTCCAGGCGGTCGGGAATCGCATTGGCATCGACCAGCTCGCCGAGCACCTGGGCCGGCACCTTCGGATCGCTGCCGCCGCTGATCAGGGCACCGATCGCGAACTTCCACGCGGTCGGGTCGGGATCCCTGAGCAGGGCCTGCAGCTCGGTGCGGGCGGCCTTCACCTTGTTCTGGCGCATGTCCAGCGCGGCCGTGCTGCTGCGCATGGCCAGCGAGCGCGGTGCGCGCTGCTCCCACAGGGCCAGCGCGCGGGCGGCGCGCTTGTCATCGTTGGCCAGCATGGCGATCCGGGCGGCGCGCTCGGCCAGCCCGGCATCGCCGTCGCTGGCCTCGGCCGCCTCCAGGTACCAGCGTGCGGCATCGCCCAGTTTGCCGGCCTGCAGGGCGAATTCGCCCGCCATGACCGGGGCCAGGGGGATCGCCTCGGCCGCGCTGTCCTTGGCTTTGGCCGGGGCTGCCGGAGGGGCGGCCAGGGCGTTGGCGGTGAACAAAGACAGCAGCAGAACGCTGGAGATGCGAATCAATGCGGGCATCGGGGGCATCTGAGCCTTAAAATGACGACTTGAATGGCCAGCAGCTTATCGCAAGCAACTGAACAATGACCCTGTGGGTGCTCGGACTGAATCACCAGACCGCGCCAGTGGAACTGCGCGAACGCGCCTCCTTTGGCGGCGACGCCCTGCCCCAGGCATTGGCGTCGCTGCGCGATACCCCGCAGGTGGCCGAGGCGGTCCTGCTCTCCACCTGCAACCGCACCGAGCTGTACGCGGTGGCCGAATCCGGTGACGCGCTGGCACAGTGGCTGGAGTCGCACGCCGGCACCCTGCACGGCTACCTCTACCAGCACGCCGACGCCGATGCGGTCCGCCACCTGTTCCGGGTCGCCACCGGGCTGGACTCGATGGTGCTGGGCGAGCCGCAGATCCTCGGGCAGGTGAAGGATGCCTGGGCCCTGGCACGCGATCACGGCCTGCTCGGCCAGCGCCTGGACCGGCTGTTCCAGCAGACCTTCTCCGTGGCCAAGCGCGCCCGCACCGATACCCGCGTGGGCGCCAACCCGGTCTCGGTGGCTTCCACCGCGGTGCGCCTGGCGCAGAACTCGTTCGCGCGGCTGGAGGATTCCACCGTGCTGCTGGTCGGCGCCGGCGAGACCATCGAGCTGGCCGCGCGCCACCTCAGCGAAGGGCGCGTGCGCCGGTTGCTGATCGCCAACCGCACCCTCGCGCATGCGCAGGAGCTGGCCAGCCGCCACGGCGGGGTCGCCCTGCCGCTGAGCGAGCTGGACCGCCATCTGGGCGAGGCCGACGTGGTGTTCTCGGCCACGGCCGCGCGTGAGCCGGTGATCACCCGGGCGCAGGTGGCCGCCGCGCTGAAGACCCGCAAGCACAAGCCGATGCTGCTGTTCGATCTGGCCGTGCCGCGCGACATCGAGGCCGGCGTGGGCGAACTGGCCGACGCCTTCCTGTACACCGTCGACGATCTGGAGCGCGCGGTCGAAGACAACCGCCGCAGCCGTCGGGAAGCTGCGGCCGAGGCCGAGGCGATCATCGAACTGCAGGTCGCGCGCTTCGTTGAAACCCTGCAGGCCAGCGCGCACCAGGCCCCGCTGCGGCAGCTGCGCGCCTATGGCGAAGCGACCCGCGTGGAGATGCTGGAGAAAGCCCGCCAGCAGCTGGCGCACGGCAAATCGCCGGAGGAAGTGCTTGAGCTGCTCGCGCACGGCCTGACCAACCGCCTGCTGCACCCGCCCACCGCCGCCCTGCGCGCGGCCGCGCTCAGCGGCGATACTGAACTCACCCGCGCCGCCGAGCGCCTGTTCCCGGCCAAGCCGGGTTACCAGCACCCTGCCGTGCGTAATGATGTAGCGAGGAAAGATGACGCCGACCCTGCGCCGTAAGCTCGAAGCGCTGGCCGAGCGCCGCGAAGAACTCGAACGCCTGTTGTCCGACCCCGCCGTGGTCGGCGACAACGACCGTTTCCGCGCGCTCTCGCGCGAGTTCTCGCAGCTGGAGCCGGTCGCCACCGCGCTGGCCGACGAAGGCCGGGCCAAGGCCGATCTCGCCGCCGCCGAAGCGATGCGCGACGATCCGGACCTGCGCGAGCTGGCCGACGAGGAAATCACCGCCGCGCAGCAGCGCCTGCAGCAGCTGGACGAAGAACTGGCCCTGCTGCTGGTACCGCGCGATCCGCGCGATGACGGCAACCTGTTCCTGGAAGTGCGCGCGGGCACCGGCGGCGACGAGGCGGCGATCTTCGCCGGCGACCTGTTCCGCATGTACGCCCGCTATGCCGAGCGCCAGGGCTGGAAGGTCGAAATCGAATCAGACAACCCGGGCGAACACGGCGGCTACAAGGAAGTCGTGGCGCGCGTGGTGGGCCGTGGCGCGTTCTCGCGACTGAAGTTCGAATCGGGCACGCACCGCGTGCAGCGCGTGCCGGCGACCGAGTCGCAGGGGCGCATCCATACCTCGGCCGCGACCGTGGCGATCATCCCCGAGGCAGACGATGTCGAGGACGTGGTGATCAACCCGGCCGACCTGCGTGTGGACACCTACCGCTCCTCCGGCGCCGGTGGCCAGCACGTCAACAAGACCGAATCGGCGATCCGCATCACCCACCTGCCCAGCGGCGTGGTGGTGGAGTGCCAGACCGAACGCAGCCAGCATGCCAACCGCGACAAGGCGATGAAGCGCCTCAAGGCGCAGCTGCTGGATACCGAGCGCAGCAAGCAGGCCGCGGCCCAGGCCGAAAGCCGCCGCTTGCAGGTCGGCAGTGGCGACCGCAGCCAGCGCATCCGCACCTACAGCTTCCCGCAGGGGCGGATCACCGACCACCGCGTGGAAGGCCTGACCCTGTACGACCTGCCCAACATCCTGACCGGCGATCTGGATGCACTGGTCAGCCGCCTGACCCACGAACACCAGGCCGACGAGCTGGCCCGGCTCGCGGAAGGCAACTGAGCATGGCGGCCGCCGAGCGGCAGCGATGAGTGTCGATCCGCAGCGCCTGCAGCTGCGCCAGGCCGTGCAGCGGCAACCGGCGGACTTCATCGCCTGGGTCATGCTGGCCGACGCGGAGCTGGAGGCCGGCGATGTGCGGGCGGGCGAACAGGCCGCCACGCGCGCCCTGCAGCTGCGCGGCGACCATCCCGAGGCGCTGGCCCGGCTGGGTCGCGCACGCTGGATGCAGGGCCGCCACGGCGAAGCGGCCACGCTGCTGCGCCAGGCGGCGGATCGCGCCCCACAACATCCCGGCATCACCCTGTGGCTCGGCCACGCACTGGAGGATGCCGGCCAGCCCGAAGCGGCCGCCGATGCCTATCGCCATGCGCATCGCCTGCTGCCGGGCGAGCCCTACATCACCGCGCAGCTGCTCAACTGGCAGCGCCGCCTGTGCGACTGGCGCGATCTGGAGCGGTTGTCGGCGCAGGTCCGCCAGGCCGTCGCGCAGGGCCAGGCGGTGGTCGAACCGTTCGCTTTCCTCAGCGAAGACAGCAGCGCCGCCGAGCAGCTCGCCTGCGCCCGCCAGCGCGCGGCCGCCCTGGCCGAGGGCATTGCGCGCCTGCCCCCGAGCACGGTGCGGCCGCAGGGCACCTTGCGGGTCGGCTTTCTCTCCAACGGCTTCGGCGCACATCCGACCGGCCTGCTGACCGTCGCGTTGTTCGAACAGCTGCGTGCGCTCGGCACGCTGGAGCTGCATCTGTTCGCGCTCACCGGCGACGACGGCAGCCCCATCCGACAGCGCCTGCAGCAGGCGGCCAACACGCTGCACGATGTCAGCACGCAGCCGCACCAGATCATCGCCCGGCGCATCCGCGAGGCCGGCATCGATGTGCTGTTCGATCTGCGCGGCTGGGGCGGCGGCGGTACCCCGCAGGTGCTGGCGATGCGCCCGGCCCCGGTGCAGATCAACTGGCTGGCTTATCCGGGTACCTCCGGCGCGCCGTGGATCGATCATGTGCTGGCCGATGCCTTCGTGCTTCCCGAGGCGATGGCGCCGGCCTTCAGTGAGAACGTGCGGCGGCTGCCGCGCGCGTTCCAGCCGTCGGACAACACCCGGGTGCTGGAGCCGGTGCCCGCGCGCGAGGCCTGTGGCCTGCCCGCGCACGGCGTGGTGCTGTGCTGTTTCAACAACAGCTACAAACTCAACCCGCGCAGCATGCAGCGGCTGTTCGCGGTGCTGCAGGGCGTGCCGGGCAGCGTATTGTGGCTGCTGTCCGGCCCGGGCGATGCGGATGCGCGGCTGCGCAGCGCGGCCCGCCAGGCACAGCTGGATCCGGCGCGGCTGGTGTTCATGCCACGCCTGCCCCACCTGCAGTATCTGGCGCGTTACCAGCACGCCGACCTGTTCCTGGACACGCATCCGTACAACGCCCACACCACCGCCTCGGATGCGCTGTGGGCCGGCTGCCCGGTGCTGACCTGCCCCGGTACGACGTTCGCCTCGCGGGTGGCCGGCAGCCTCAACCATCACCTGGGCATGCACGATTTCAACGTGGCCGACGACGCGGCGTTCGTGGCCACCGCCCTCCGGCTCGGCAACGACCCGGCTGCACTGGAGGCGGCGCGCGCCACGCTGGCCCACCGGCGCGAGGACAGTGGGCTGTTCGACATGGCCGGCTTCGCGCATGACATCGCCGAGATGATTGAAGCGCTTGCCCGTGAGCGTGGCTGGCATGGCCCACACATCGCCTGAGCATCGGCTGCGCTAGGCTCGGGCTTCCCCGTGGATCACCGAGGCACGCCGATGGGCAAGCTCAAGCGCAAGGAGTACCAGGCCCTGCTGGAACCGATGCAACTGGAACTGGCGGCGATGGCGCGCTGGGTGCAGCACACCGGGCAGCGCGTGCTGGTGCTGTTCGAAGGCCGCGACACGGCCGGCAAAGGCGGCGCGATCCAGGCGATCGCCGAGCATCTCAATCCGCGCCAGTGCAAGGTGGTCGCGCTGCCCAAGCCGACCGACCGCGAAAGCACGCAATGGTATTTCCAGCGCTATGTCTCCCACCTGCCTGCGGCCGGCGAGATCGTGCTGATGGACCGCAGCTGGTACAACCGTGCCGGCGTCGAGCATGTCATGGGCTACTGCACCGAAGCGCAGTACCGCAGCTTCCTGGCGCAGGCGCCGGTGTTCGAGAATCTGCTGATCGACGATGGCATCGTGCTGTTCAAGTACTGGCTGAGCGTGGACCAGGCGCAGCAGGAAAAGCGCTTCGCCGAGCGTCACCTCGATCCGCTCAAGGGCTGGAAGCTGTCGCCGGTGGATCTCAAGTCACGCAGCAAGTACAGCGCCTATACCGAGAGCCGCGAAGCGATGCTGCGCGCGACCCACAACGACGCGGCGCCGTGGACCCTGGTCGACTTCAATGACCAGAAACGCGGGCGCCTGGGCCTGATCCGCAACCTGCTCGACCGCCTGCCCGATACCCGGGTGGACGAACCGGTGCTGGCGCTGCCGCCGCTGAAGGGCAAGCTGCACAAGGAGCACTTCGGGGTCTTGAAGCCGATTGAACCCTTCATCGTCGGGTAGATCCACGCCATGCGTGGATGCTTCATGCATCCCGTATCCACGCATGGCGTGGATCTACCGCGCACAGCGAGGCACAGGCATGCCGGGTATCCGTCGGCATGCCCGTGAGGATCAGCCTTCCTTGATCCGCGCTTCGATGTCATGCGCGGTGACCGGGCCGAGGAACTCCTTGGCGACCTTGCCATCCGGCGCGATCAGGTAGGTCATCGGCAGGCCGCGCGGGATCGCGAAGTCTTCCGGCGGGTTGTAGGTATCCACGATCACGATCGGATAGGTGACCGGACGCTTCTCCAGGAAGGCCTTCATCTCGGCCGGCTCGATGTCCTCGAAGGCCAGGCCAACCACTTCGATCTCGCTGCGCATCGCGTGCAGCGCGGACAGCTCGGGCATTTCCTTGCGGCACGGCGCGCACCAGGTCGCCCAGAAGTTCACCACCACCCATTTGCCGCGGTGCGCGGCCAGGTCGTACTCGGTGCCATCCAGCGCCTTGGCCTTGAGCGTGGGCTGTTCGACGGTCTTGCGCTCGGTGGCCGGAACGGCCTCCGTCGGCGCCGCGGCCGGTTCTTCGATCGGCGCCGGGGCGGCGGGCGCGGTGGCCTCGCTCTGGGCGGCGGGCTTGTTGCAGGCGGCCAGCGTCAGCAGGCCGAGAGCCAGCAGCAGGGGCTTGGCGGTCATGGTTTGTCTCCGGGGGTCGTATAGATGTCGCTGACGCGCCGCTTGAGCAGTTCGCGCAGCGGCAGGCGCAGCGTGTCCAGCGCGGCCACCGAGGCCGTGCCGAGGCTGTCGTCGCGATACGGCAGGTAGGCTTCCTTGATCGGGATCCGCATCTGCGTGGTCTCGTACAGGTCGGCCAGGGTGAGTTTGTCCAGATCGCGTGCCAGCAGCCATTCGCCCCGCTCGTCGCGACGGACCACGCGGATCGCTTCAAGGTCGCAGAGCAGGGTCTGCAGCAGCGAGTCGGTCAGCATCGGCTCCAGCCTCAGGATCTCGTCGTCATCCAGGCTGCGGCCTTCGGCGCGTGCCTGGTGGAACCGGCCGATCAGGCGCAGCAGGCCGTAAATCTCATAGCCCACCGGCAGGCGCAGGTCGGCCGGCTGATAGCGGAACGCGGCGATCGAAGAGGCCAGCGAGGCGCCGAGCAGCACCGACACCCAGCACAGGTAGATCCACAGCAGCAGGATCGGCACGAAGGCGACCGTGCCGTAGAGCTTCTGATAGGACTGGAAGCTGCCCAGGTAGGCGCCCATGCCCCACTTGACCAGCTCGAGCATGAGCGCGGCCAGGATCGCACCGGGAATGGCATGCCGCCATTTGACCGTGTGGTGCGGCACCACGCGGTAGACCAGCATGATGCAGATGAACTCGATCAGGATCGGGGCGACCGTCAACGACACGTTGGCCAGCCAGCGGCCTTCGCTGGTCCCGAACAGCGGCAGCGCGAACACCCGCGCCGAGACCGCCAGCGAGGCGGCGGCCAGCATCGCGCCGAGGGTGAGCACGGTCCAGTAGACCAGGAAGCGGGTCAGCTTCGGCCGGGTGGAGCTCACCCGCCAGATCTGATTGAAGGTTTCCTCCACGCTGTTGAGGGTGATCAGCAGCGACACCACCAGGGCGATGAAGCCTGCGGCGGTCAGCTGCCCGGCACTGGCCGAGAACTGCCGCAGGTAGCCTTCGGCGGCACGCGCCGCGTTGGGCACGAAGTTGGAGAACACGTAGTCGCTGAGGGTATCGCTCCAGCGGTCGAACACCGGGAACGCGGAGAGCACCCCGAACACGACGATGGCCAGCGGCACCAGCGCGAACACCGTGGTATAGGCCAGCGAGGCGGCTGCCTGGAACAGGCGGTCATCGAGGAAGCGGCGCCACAGGAAGCGGCCGAAGCTGGTCGCGCGCGCGCGGTCCCGGACGCGTTCGATCCACAGGTTGATCGTATCGAGAGGTTCCATCGGCGCAAGGGTACCCGATGACGGGTGTGCGGCATGCACGGACCTCGCCCTCAGCGGGCTGCGTTGCCATACTGGCCGCATCGGATTCGACGAGATGGAAGCGAAATGGCGGAGATCCTGGTGCTGTACTACAGCCGTGGCGGTTCAGTGGCACGGCTTGCCCGCCAGATTGCCCGCGGCATCGGTGAGGTGCCGGGCATGAGCGCGCGCCTGCGCACGGTGCCGCCGGTGGCGGCGGTAACCCAGACGGCGCTGCCGCCGGTGCCCGAGGACGGCGCACCGTATGTGAGCGTGGCCGACCTGGCCGAGTGCACGGGCCTGCTGCTGGGCAGCCCGACCCGGTTCGGCAACATGGCCGCGCCGGTGAAGCATTTCCTGGACGGGCTGGGCGCGGAGTGGGTGAACGGCACGCTGGCCGGCAAGCCGGCGGGGGTGTTCACCTCGACGGCGTCACTGCACGGGGGGCAGGAATCGACCCTGCTCTCGATGCAGGTGCCGCTGCTGCACCACGGCTGCCTGATCGTGGGCATTCCCTTCACCGAGCCGGCGCTGAGCCACACCACCACCGGCGGCACGCCGTATGGCGCCAGCCATGTCGCCGGCGCGGACGACAATCCGGTGCCGAGCGAGGATGAAAGCATCCTGGCGCGGGCGCTGGGGCGGCGGGTGGCCGATATCGCACGGCGGCTGGCGTGAGCACGCGGGCGCAGGAAATCGTCCTTGCCCTGCTGCTGGTCGCGCTGGCGGTGCTGTTCGCGGTCTGGTTCGCGCAGGACAAGCATTGGCTGGCCACCCAGCTGGTGTTCACCCTGCCGCCGCTGCTGCTGGCGCTGGGGGTGCTGGTGCGGCGCGGCAAGGCGATGTTCTGGGCCGGGGTACTGGCGCTGTTCTGGTTCAGCCACGGGGTGATGAGCGCCTGGAGCCATCCGGAGGTGGCGCTGTGGGCCTGGATCGAGCTCGGGCTTGCGCTGGCCGTGATCGCGGTGGCGAGCACGCCGGGGCTGCGGCGGCGCTTCGGGCAGAAGAAAACGGCTGGCTGACCGTCCGGCGTCGCGGGCCTGCATCCGGCGGGCGGCAGCCGTATCATCTACGGGTCGGCGCGGCGGTTCCGTGCCCTTCTGTCTGGTACCCAGGATGCTTGCAATGGAAGAACTACTGATCATCACCACCGGTGGCACGATCGACAAGATCTACTTCGACGACAAGTCGGACTATCAGATCGGTGATCCGCAGATCGGGATGATCCTGCGCGAGCTGGGCGTGACCTTCCGTTTCAATGTGATTCCGATCCTGCGCAAGGATTCGCTGCACATCACCGACGATGACCGCGAGCTGATCCGCGCGACGATCGCGGCGCAGCCGACGCGGCATGTGCTGGTGACGCACGGGACCGACTCCATGGTGCAGACCGGCCAGGTGCTGAAGTCGATCACCGACAAGACGATCGTGATGACCGGTGCGCTGAGCCCGGCGCGCTTCCGTGGCTCGGATGCGGAGTTCAACATCGGGTGTGCGATCGGTGCGGTGCAGTCGTTGCCGAGCGGTGTGTACATTGCGATGAACGGCCGCATCTGGAATCCAGAGCAGGTGCGCAAGAACGTGGCGGCCAACCGGTTCGAAGCGGCGTAATCATTGGCGCAGCATGTTGATCGAACGAACGCCCCGGCATGCCGGGGCGTTCTGCGTTGGTGCGATGGGAAAGCGATCAGTACTGCGCGGTAAGGGTGACCCCGGAGAAGGTCGAGTAGGCCTTCACCCGCACATGCCAGGTGCCGGCCGCGGGGGCGCTGATCGTGCAGGTTTCGTTGTTGCCGCTGAGGTACGGGCGGCAGGTGTAGACGGTATCCGTCGGGGCACTGCCGGAGCGGACGTAGAGATCGGCATCGCCGCTGCCGCCGGCGATGGTGACCTTCAACTGGCTGCTGCCCGACGGCACGGCCACGGTGTAGGCCAGCGAGGCACCGCTGGCGGCGCCGAGGCCGGTGACCGGGACGTTGTTCTGCAGCACGGTGCCGGTACCCGGTCCCGGGCCGGTGCCGTTGAGCGCCGCCGTCACCGCCGCATCGGCGTCGACGATGCCTGCGCCGCAGCCACCCGAGCAGGCACCCGGGAGGGGACGTGCAGTGCTCTTGAGCAGGCTCTCGATGGAGGCCGGGCTCAACGCGGTGGGGGCGACGGACTGGACCAGGGCCACCACGCCGGCGACATGCGGGGCCGCCATCGAGGTGCCGTTGTAGGAGGCGTACGAGGCGCTGCCCGGGACCGTGGTGCCGCTGTTGAGGGTGGAGAGAATCCCCTGCCCCGGCGCCGAGATGTCGATGCCGGTGCCGTAGTTGGAGAAGCTGGCACGGGCGCCGGCCGACGTGGTCGCGGCGACGGCGATGACGTTGGCGCAGTTGGCCGGCACCGAGGACGAGACGTTGGTGTTGCTGTTGCCCGCGGCGACCACCACGGTGGTGCCGCGCGAGACGGCGCCATTGATCGCGGTCTGGTAGGTGGTGGAGCAGCTGCCACCACCGCCGAGCGACATATTGATCACTTCGGCGGGATTGGCGTTGGCCGGGACGCCGCTGACGGTGCCGCCGGAGGCCCAGACGATCGCGTCGGCGATGTCGGAGGTGTAGCCGCCGCACTTGCCGAGCACGCGCACCGGGACGACCTTGGCATTGAAGGCCGTACCAGCCACGCCGGTGCTGTTGTTGGTTACCGCCGCGACGGTACCGGCCACGTGGGTGCCGTGCCAGCTCGAGTTGGAGGCCGGAATGCCCGAGCCGCATTCGTTGGCGGCGTACCAGTCGCCTTCGTCGTTGGGGTTGTTGTCGCGGCCACCGCCATCGCGCGCCATCGCCGCGTCGCTGATGAAGTCATAGCCGGGCAGGATGTTGGCGTTGAGGTCGGGATGGTTGGTGATGCCGGTGTCGATCACCGCGACCACCACGCCGGTGCCGGTGGCCTTGTCCCACGCCGGGCGCACGTTGATCGAAGCATTGCTGGTGCCGAAGCCCCACTGCTCGGAGAAACGCGTGTCGTTGGGCACCAGGGTGGCCTGCATCAGCTGGTCGACCTCGACGTATTCCACGCTCGGGTCGGCTGCCAGGCGGCGCATCAGCAACTCGGCTTCGGCACGGTCCAGCGGCCGGTCGGCCTTGACCACGGTGGGGCCGATCGCCAGCTGACGCAGCTTCTGCAGTCCCAGCGCGCGGCCCTGTGCGGCCGGCACCGCCGCGGCGGCAGCCTTGAGCGAGCTGGCCAGCGCGGTCGGCGTGGCGACCTCGGTGCTGCCATCCTTGTACTTCACGATGAAGCGCTGATGGGTCGGCGCCGAGGACAGGCCGCTCAACTGCACATCGCCGGCGAACGCCGGGGTGGCCAGCAGCAGGGTCGAGAGAACGGACGCGCCCAGTACAACCAATGCACGCTGACGCAAACGGTGTTGCGAGACATGAGACATCGGATTTCCCTTTCAGACAGTGAATGCCGTCGTCGCGGCTGAGAATCCAGGTCCGATCCGGGGCTGCTGAAATCGATGGCGCGGATCGGCCGGGTGAGTGGATCGGTTCCCCTGAATCAAACCGCCCAACCCGACGCTAGTGGCTGGCTGGCCGATCAACAACGTTTCAGCTGCACTTCAGTCACATGAAATGTCGGATCTGAGACTTTCCGGGTCGAGGGTTTGTGAAAGTGAAGGACCTCACGGCCTTTCGGGTGGTCCGATTGCGCCACGGATTGTCTGAAATGGCTGTCACGCGCGACAAAACCGGGACACCACTTGCGCATCAATGACTTACGCCACTGCCACCGCAGGACAGTAGTGCCGGCCGCTGGCCGGCTCCCGACCATCCTGTAGTGCCGGCCGCTGGCCGGCTCCCGACCATCCTGTAGTGCCGGCCGCTGGCCGGCTCCCGACCATCCTGTAGTG
>NZ_JBDJKZ010000022.1:0-74034 GCF_039673115.1 Stenotrophomonas sp. TWI1183 | reverse complement strand
GGACGACACTGCCTTCGTGACGCCGAATTCGGACACCCCCTACTCCTTTGCCATGCTGGATCTGCGGGCAGAGCCGGTGGTGATCACCGTGCCCAGGATGGCGAAGGATCGATACTTCGTCTTCCAGCTGATGGATCTTTACACCTTCAATTTCGACTACATCGGCAGCCGCACGACTGGCAATGACGGCGGCAGCTTCCTGATCGTCGGGCCGGGCTGGAAGGGGGAAGCGCCCAAGGGCATCACCAAGGTGATCCGCTCGGAGACCGACCTGGTCAGCGTGGTTGGCCGCACCCAGCTCTTCAACGCAGCAGACCTGGAGAACGTGAAGAAGATCCAGGCCGGCTACAAGGTGCAGCCGTTGTCAGCCTTCGCCGGGACACCAGCGCCGCCGCCGGCGCCCGCCATCGCATGGATCACGCCCACGCCGCCGGCGCAGGATCGGACGTCGCTGGAGTTCTTCAACCAGCTGGCGTTCCTGCTGCAGTTCGCGCAGCCGCCGCATCCAAGCGAGGCGGCCCTGCGCGAGCGCTTTGCCACGCTGGGTATCGAGCCGGGCAAGCCCTTTGATGCGAACCGCCTGCCGCCGCCGATGCAGGCCGCGCTCAAGGAGGGCATGGCCGAAGGGCAGAAGCAGATCGATGACAAGCGCGCCTCGCTGGGCGGCAGGACCGATGCCCTGTTCGGTAGCCGGGACTTCCTGAAAAATGACTACGTCGCCCGTGCGACCGGGACCCAGGTGGGCATCGGTGCGAACTCCCGCGAAGAGGCGATGTACCCCATCCTGGACAAGGATTCCGAAGGCCATCCCCTGGACGGCAGCAAAGGCGCCTACACCCTGCGCTTCGCCAAGGACCAGCTGCCGCCCGTGGATGCCTTCTGGTCGGTCACCATGTACGGACTGCCGCAGCAGCTGCTGGTCAAGAATCCGATCAACCGCTATCTGATCAACTCGCCGATGCTGGCTGGATTGAAGAAGGATCCTGACGGTGGGCTGACGATCTACATCCAGGCGGATTCGCCCGGCAAGGAGAGGCAGGCCAATTGGTTGCCCGCGCCCAAGGGACCGTTCGTGATGTTCATGCGCTACTACCGTCCCAAGCCGGAGTTGCTGGACGGCCGCTGGACCACACCCGAAGTGATCAAGACGCCGGACGGCACCAAGCAGTAATTGCGCTCATCTGCAGCGAGGCGAGCATAGCAGAACTACCCCTCCAGCATTGCCAGGATCGGATTCTATGGCGCTCGAGCTTTCTTATGCCATCACCAATCAGGAGACCCTCTCATGACCGTCATAGCAAAGCTGATGGTCCTCGGCTGTGTGCTCCTAGCCGCCGAAGCTGCCGCGCAGAGTGCAGCTCCTGATGTAGGAGCGTCCAGCGACGACATCGCCCGCAAGCTAGCAGATCCCGGCGCGGCATTGATCTCCGTACCCTTCCAGTACAACTACCTGGGCTCGGTGGGCCCGGGAGGGGACTTTCACAACCAGCAGCTGAAGATCCAGCCAGTGATACCCTTCGTTGGGGAGAACGGCAAATTCATCCTACGGCCTATACTGCCGCTGAGCTGGAACCAGTTCCCCGAAGACAAACACGGCACCGGCGATTTGTTCGTGCAGGGATATTACATCCCCAAGACCGCCGCCGAGGCGGGTGGCACAGAGTTCGGTTTTGGTGCCGCCGCGTTGCTCGATACTGCCTCACACAACAGTCTGGGCACCGGAAAGTACTCACTGGGACCAGCGTTTATCGTCGTCCACAAGACCAAATCGTGGACGGTAGGCGCACTGGCCAACCACATCTGGTCGATTGGTGGCGATAGTGACCGCGACGATGTCAGCAGTACCAGCGTGCAGCCCTTCGTTACCCGTAACCTGCCCGATGGCTGGTCGCTCAGTTTCACATCGGAGACCAATTACAACTGGAAAGCCGCCAGTGGCGATGCGTGGACCGTTCCATTAGGCGCCACCGTTTCCAAGGTTCTGCGCTTCGGGCACACCCCGGTAAGCCTGGGCATAGGCGGGTTCTACAACGTGGACCGTCCGCAGTACGCCAGTCGATGGACAGGGCGCTTTTCGGTCACTCTTGTTTTCCCCGAGTAACCGACGTCGCTCCGTTGTGTTCTGCTACCGTCCCAGCGACTTGGGGGCTCTCTGGGTGTCCTAGCTGTTGAGTAGACTGCCCGTAGCCTTGTCGGTACTTGGCGCACCGCCGACCCAAGCGTGGAAGGCTTCCGCTGAGACACGAAGGCCCCCAAGTTGGGGCCTTCGTGTCGATCAGGCTCTCAGGCCCCGCCGCTCATAAGTAGCAGCTAGAGCGCCCGCTTTTGCACAGCGGGGCAATTGCTAATCCCTGCGTCACTGCGGGGAGCCGCCAGATGAGTGAGAGTCGGGACGTGCGGCGGGTCATCTCGGCAATCACATAAACATGCGCTTTTATGCGAAGGGGCGATGGATCCGGCGAGGCTGAAGCAGATGGAGAAGAAAAGTGCGATCAAAGCCGGTGTTTTCATCGAGGCGCAGTGCGGTGAGGTACTGCTTCTTGTATGACATCCTCAGGCGACGATCGCTGTAAGTCCAGAGCCGCCTGATGTCCACGGCAAACACGACGCGGGCTTGGTAGCGGCGCTGCAAACTCCCGACATGCGCTCTCCGTCTTCGTCACCAGTTCCAACGCATGCCCACCTTGCTGTTCCAAGATGTCTCAGCGCCGTTGAAGCTCCACGTGTAATCCACGTCCGCGAACAGGTAGCCGGTATCACTTACCTGCCACGTACCCCCCAGGCCGACCTCGCCCCAGCTGTCGCCGAGATCAGCCGTAAAAGGCACATACCCTGTCGCGCTGGAGAACTCTGTCCTGGGCGATCCGTTGAACTCGTGCCAGGCGTTCAGGCGAAGCCACGCATCGCTGGCCCGGGCGCCGCCGTTGCGGCCCTGGCCACTGCCGATGCGGTTGAGCCGGATGCCCAACCTGCCCACCGTGGAATCGCCGTCACTGTAGCGTACGCGCGCGATGTCATCGACCAGGTCGTCGACGTCCACGCGCTGCCAGATCACCTGCGCCTGGGGTCCGATTCTCCAACCGGTCAGATCTTCCGCGGTGTCACCCGAACCCAGGGCGAAGGGCCACCCGCCCTCCAACGAAAGAACCGTGCCATTGCCGTTGGTGAAGGTGTCGGGCAACCGTGTCGATCGCGCGCGCAGGTCATATGACGTGTATTGGGCCACGGCATCCAAGTAGCCGCCGCGGGCGTTGAACCCGGTCCAGTAGGCGCCGATCGTGCGGGCATCGAACTCGTCGCTGCCGGCGTGGAAGTCATGATCCAGGATGTTGTGGCGAACGTCTCCCTTGCCCTTGCCGTAGGCCAGGTAGCCACCTGCGTGCTGACGGTTGCCCTCCGAGTCGATGGAGCGGTAGAAGTCCAGCCCGATTTGAAGCGCTTGGAATCGGTAATCGAAGCCCGGGCCACGGTTTCCGTAGATTCCCTGGTTCCCGCCGTCCCGCTCGCCGTCGTGGGCCAGCACTCTCACCCATGCGCCATTCAAGCCGGTCCGGTCTTCGTCCAGATCGGTGCGCTGCCTCAGCAGGTGTTGGTCACCGACGCGCTCGTGCAGGGTGTCCACCAGCGCCCGGCCATACAGCGCGGACATGACCGGCAAGGCGGCGGCAAGCGACACCTCTTGCCGATATGCAGGCGTCGGTGGCACCGGTGGCATAGGGGGTGTCGGCGGCGGAACGGGCGGAGGGTCTGGCGGTGCCGGGCACGGCGGGACCGGAGCACCGGGGGCGGCGCAGTCGATTGTCGACCGCAGGAACCAGCTGTTCTGGTTGTCGGCCGAGCCGACGCCACTGGCACCTCCGCGGTAAAGGAAATACTCATACGGCCCGGCCACGACCGGGGCCGAAAGTGCGAATGTGTCAGCGGCTGTGGTCGCGTTGATCGCTTGGACCAACAAGATGCCGTCAGCGGCGGTAAGCGCGCCTACCCCGCCGGTGTTTCGCACCTGGATGGTGCCCGGCCCCGTCCCTGTGCCATCGAGGATGACCAGGCGATCAGAGGGCGAGTCATCGGCAGCGAGCCAAGCGTTCATCGCCAGCGTCCCATCGCCGGCATAGCGGTTCACGGTAAGCGTCTTGTAGCTGCTGGCCAATGTGGGTGAGCCGACAGGGGGAGCGAAATCGATCACGCTGGGGTCGTTGACCAGGTCGGTCAGCACCGACGAGCCGGTGAGGAACCACGTGCTGTCGATGAGCGTGACTGAGGACGTGCTGCCAAGGGCAGTCTGAGCGGAGCCTGTCAGCGTGGAGCGGGCGATGGTCAGGATGCCATCGGCCGCCGCGGAGCCGCCGGCAGCGGGGCCCACGTCCAGCCATTGCCCACTGCCACCTACCTGGGTATCGCTTAGATCAACCAACGCCCCAGTCCCGTCTATGGTCACCGTGCCGCCTTGGGCATTGCCCAGGCTCCCGCGGGCGAACCGGACTGAGGCATCTGCTCCCGTGAGCAACAGCGCAGGCACGGCAGCACCAGTAGCCGCAGAGTTCACCACCACGTTGGTCGCGTCCAGGGTTGCTGCATCGCTGACCTGGATTACCGGGGCGCCCGCCCCACCACCGCTGGCAGTCCCTCCACCCGACAGCACTGCGCTCGTGCCGCTGCCGTTCGCCGAGAGAGCGGTGCCGGGACCGGAGACGGCGATGCTGCCCGCATGGTTGAAGACAGCAGCATTGGTGAGGGAGATGCCGGTGCCCGTTGAGCCACTTGCCGAGACGGCCAATGACGAACCCCCGGCACCAGTAAACGTGCTTGCATCCAACTGGATGGCCGTCGCCGCGTTTTGTCCGACGCCTACCCGAAGCGTGCTCCCGGACTGAAGTTCGAAGGTGCTTGCGGCGATGCCGTTCAAGCCGAGATCACCGCCCGTGATGTCCGGAGTGCCCGGGCCAAACACGACGTCTCCAGAGTCGTTCCGAATGCCGACAGACCCTGCTCCGGTCGCAGTGATAGCACTGGTTCCATCGATGGTCAGGCTGGTGCCGTCATGCATCAGGGCACCAAAGCTGTTCGCGCCCGCTGAAACCGTCGTGTTCGTAAGGCGCCCGACAGCGCCCGTGGCCATGAACAGGCCCCAGCTTCCGGTGCCGACCTTGAACTGGCTGTCGGTGGCGGTGAGGCGGGCCGGTGCGAGTGCGCCATTGCCCCACCACCCCACGCTGTCATTGCCGAGCGTGATCGAGCTGCGGAGGACATTTGATCGGGAGCCTGCGATGGCGCCTGTGTAGGACCCGGCGAAGTAGTTGTAGATGCCGAGCGAGTAGCTGCCTGCGGTAATCGTGCTGTCGGTCAGGTTCAACTCGGCCTCGCCCCCGACCAACGCTCCACGGGTCCGGCCGGTGCCAGCGATTCCATCGCCCAACGTGACGGTCATGTTCGACGCATTGATCTGGCCCAGAGCACTTTGACCCGGCAGACCGCCCCCAGGTCCGGAGTTGGTGATCTGGAACGCGGTGGCCAACGTGGTGGGCAGGTTGACCACCGTGCCGTTGGCGTTGACCACACCGCCTCCGAACGCCGTCAGCGCTGCGAGGGTCATGGTCGGCGAGTAGGTATTGGCGGGATTGAGGCCCACTACCGTCCCCGCCCCCAGGTTGAGCACGCCCCCCGTGGTCGCGATGGCGTTGGCCAGGGATTGGGGTGCCATGTAGATCGTGGTGTTGGTGAACGTGCCGGTTGCGACCGCATAGGCGCCATCTGGCCCACTGAACACGGTGATTGGGCTGAAGAAGCCCGCGCCGCCGGTCGGTATCTCGGCCACGATGTTGTAACCGTTGAATGTGGCCGTGGTGCCATACCCCACCCGGACCACGTCCCAGGTCGTCCCGGGGATTGTTGCATCGGGTAGCTCGTGAGCGGCTCCATCGCACAGCGATACCACGCGGGGGGTGGTCTGGATGCCTTGACAGCCAACCCCCTCTGACGGTGCGGTCAGCAGCGTCGTTCCCGACAGCGTCGGCAAAGGCTCCAAACCATCGTCCGGGGGCGGGGCCG
Organism: Stenotrophomonas sp. TWI1183; assembly: GCF_039673115.1. Classification (NCBI taxonomy): domain Bacteria; kingdom Pseudomonadati; phylum Pseudomonadota; class Gammaproteobacteria; order Lysobacterales; family Lysobacteraceae; genus Stenotrophomonas; species Stenotrophomonas sp. TWI1183. The sequence continues at coordinate 67,986 of NZ_JBDJKZ010000022.1, read as the reverse complement.
CGAATGTTGCGTAGCTCATGAAGCACGCGGATGCCAACGCGGTCAGCCGCAACGCCTCTCGAGAGCGCCCCCGGACATCCCCCGTCCCTATTGCCATACCCATCGGCTTAGATGACATGTCGAGCTCCACTTGGGAACATCGAGTCTATTTTTGCCTCCCGCCACGCGCATCCGCACAACTGCCGGTTATTCGCCAGTATGTTTACTGATTTCCGGTGTGCCAACCAGCTCCTACACGCCACTCAGAGACGAATCGTGAGCACCCTAGCCATGATAACGATCCCTAATCACCCACGACGACCGCATATCCGCTTTCGGCCAAGAGACGACGTGCACAAGATTTGGCTCAGTAGGAACAGTGACGTAGATCAAGTGCAAGTTGAGCTGGTTCGCGGATCCCCGCCCGCCGCCCGCCGCCCGCCGCCCGCCGGGGAGGATCACTGGTCAGAGCGAGAGGCTCACTGGTAATGGTTCGATTTTCGCCACGAACTCAGTGACGATGCAGCCACCCTGCCCGCAAAAGTGGCGCGTTTGACCTGTTGAGTGTGCTATTTCTTCACGATGTAGCTATAACGCCCGCAGTTGTGCGCCTTTGCCTTCGGTAACATTGTCAGTGGCTGAGCTATGAGGCTGGAGCTGTTGTCCGGTCTCCAGTCACTCGCAATGAATACCTTGCAATGACCAGGCTACCTGCTCTCGCCTTTTTAGCGTAGCGGTTGCTCGAAATGAATTCGGCACCTGCCAAGCCTACCGAACATGGTCCTTCGTTGATTTGGGCTGCACCACTCTCATTGAGGCAGAGGCAAATGGAGAACTTGAGCACCTTTGCTCAGATGAGCATCGTTGCTGGCATCGTCTTGTCGTTTCCGGTTTCTGTAGTGATCGTGGTCCTACTGGTCGTTCGCTCATATAGCCGGTCCGAAGCAAGTCGCCCACCCAAGCGCAGAAGACGACCGCGGCGACGCGCTAAAGCGCGTTATGCGACAAAGTGGCCTACGAAAGCTGCTAACGATGATTGAAGCTGCCGCGTCCACTCATCAGGAGCCTCGATGGAGCAAACCACTGCAGCGGCCAGACCAGCCATGTGGAGCTTGCTCAAACCTAGGGCAGTAGCAAGCCCGCGTTCAGGCTAGGGTTCGCTCCCCCATAGTCTGTGCAGGCTCGCTCCCCCATAGTTTGTCCAATCCGCACGAACTATGGGGTCATGGCTATAAGATACCGCCGATAAAGTTCCTTGAAATACCCTTGTATTTATGTACTGCTCAGTTTGATATTCAGGGCTAATTGGGGTGACTAACGGATAATTCACACCTGTCGCCAGCAGCGATTTCCCCTCCCCTCTGCTGGCGGACAAAACCAAAAAATAAAAAGGTGTCCCCGATGATGAAGACTTCCCTGCTTGCCCTGGGTCTGCTCGCTGCACTGCCGTTCGCTGCTTCGGCAACCGACGGCCTGTCGTACAACTATGTTGAAGGCGGCTACGTGAACACCGATGCCAAGGGCGGCGACGCCGATGGTTGGGCGGTGAAGGGCTCGGTCGCCGTGGCGCCGAACTTCCACGTCTTCGGTGATTACAACGCGCAGGAAACCAAGCGCGGCAGCAATGATGTGGACCAGTGGAAGGTCGGTGTCGGCTACAACTACGGCATCGCCCCGACCACCGATCTGGTCGCCCGCGTTGCTTACCAGAAGTTCGATCCGAAGCACGGCCTGGACTTCAACGGCTACTCGACCGAAGTCGGCGTGCGCAGCGCGTTCACCCCGAACTTCGAAGGCTACGTGATGGCCGGTTACGAGGATTACAGCAAGAAGCACGGCATCAACCCGGACGGCGAGTTCTACGGCCGCGTCGGCGCCCAGGCCAAGCTCAACCAGAACTGGGGCCTGGCTGGCGAAGTGAAGCTGGCCAAGGGCGGCGACAAGGAATGGTTCGTCGGTCCGCGCTTCACCTGGTAATACGCGATACGCAACACCGCGGTACGTTGTTGGATGGCGCGGTCTCTCTCCCCTGCGCCATGAAGCCCGGCTCACGCCGGGCTTCTTTTATGCAGCACCTGGCGACACCCTCGTCGGTACGCCACGAAACAACCCGGCCACGTGCCGGGTTTTTTCGTTCTGGCGCTGAAAAAAAACCCCGGCGCTTGCCGGGGTTTTTCATGCGTCACTTGAACAGCGTGTCCGGATACTCCGGCTTCTGTTCGCGTGCCAACAGCGCACGCAATCCTTCTTCCGGGGTCTGCTCACCGTGCAGCACGGCGCGCACCCGGTCGGAGATGGGCAGGTCGATGCCGTGACGCCGCGCCTGGCGCATCACTTCATCGGCGGTCTGCACCGACTCCACCACCTGGCCGATCTCGCGCACGGCATCGTTCAACGATTGCCCGCGGCCCAGGGCCAGGCCCAGCCGACGGTTGCGCGAAAGATCGCCGGTGCAGGTCAGCACCAGATCGCCCAGGCCGGCCAACCCCATCAGGGTTTCCGGCTTGGCGCCGATCGCGGCGGCCAGCCGCAGCATTTCATTGAGGCCACGGGTGATCAGGCCGGCACGGGCGTTGAGGCCCAGCTGCATGCCATCGGCGACGCCGGTGGCCACCGCCAGTACGTTCTTCATCGCACCGCCGAGCTCGGCACCGACCATGTCATCGCCGGTATAGGCGCGGAACGCCGGGCCGTGCATCGCATCGGCCACCTGCTGGGCGAAGTCCGGCGCGTCACCGTGCACGGTGATCGCGGTCGGCAGGCCCTGGGTGACTTCCTTGGCGAACGACGGGCCGGTCACCACCGCCAGCGGCACGTCCGGCCCGAGGACCTCACGTGCTACTTCGTGCAGGAACCGACCGGAGCCGGGTTCGAAGCCCTTGGTCGCCCACGCCACGCCGGCATCGGCCGGCCGCAGCGGTGCCAGCGCACGCACGGTTTCACCGAAAGCGTGCGACGGCACCACCACCAGCACCCAGGCCGCGTCCTTGACGGCAGCGGCGAGGTCGGTGGTCGCGCGCAGCGACTCGGGCAGCGGGATGCCCGGCAGATAACGGGTGTTCTCGTGGCGCTGGTCGATGGCCTCGACCATCGCCGCATCGCGCCCCCACAGCACGGTCGGGTGACCGTGCCGCGCAAGCAGGCTCGCCAGGGCGGTGCCCCAGGAGCCGGCGCCGAGAACCGCGATTTTGTCTGCGTGGTTGCTCATCCGTACGACCGCAGCGCCGATCAGGCGTTGCCGGCCGGCTCGGAATCGGCGAGCGAGGTCTCGCCCTGTTCCTGGCGCTGGCGCAGGGTTTCGGCGTACAGGCCTTCGAAGTTGATCGGCTGCAGGAAGAACGGCGGGAAGCCGCCGGCCTGGATCAGCTCGCTCACCAGCGAACGCACGTACGGGAACAGGATGTTCGGGCACTGGGTGCCGAGCAGCACATCGATCGACTGCGGGTCCAGGCCGACCAGGCCGAACACGCCGGCCTGCTGCACTTCGGCCACATAGGCGGTCTTCTCGCCGGCCTTGCAGGTCAGGGTCACGGCCAGCACGACTTCGAAGGCGCTCTCGCCCAGGCGCTGCACGCGCTGGTTCAGGTTGAGCTGCAGTTCCGGCTGCACGGCGTCATTGAAGACGGCCGGAGCGTTCGGCGATTCGAACGAAACGTCCTTGACGTAGATCTTCTCGACGGTGAACGAGGGACCGGTAGCGGCGTCGACCGGCGCGACGGCGCCGTTGGTGTTCTCTTCGGACATTTCCTGTTGCTCCAAAAATGAATGCTGTAAAAACGGATTGTTACATGCCCTGCGATGGGGGCGCTGTGCGCCGCGCACAAGGCGTGCGCTTCACTCCGAGGGGAATCAGTTGCGGCCCTTGACCAGCGGCAGCTCGGCCTGCTGCCACGCCGGGATGCCACCGTCGAGCACGCTGACCTGGGTGAAACCGGCCTTCTTCAGTGCCTTGGCCGCGGTCTCGGAGGCATTGCCGCTGCGGCAGACCAGCACCACCGGGCTCTGCTGCGCCTTGGCCACCAGCTTGTGCTCCGGACCGAACTGGGCCGGCTGCACGTTGCGGCTGCCGGCGATGTGGCCCTTCTCGAAATCGCTGCTCGAGGACAGGTCGACCACGATGGCGCCACCGGCATTCATCAGCTGGGTCAGTTCAGCCGGCTTGAGCGACTTGAAGCCACGGAACAGGCGGCGGACTTCGGTCACGATGATGGCCACGGTCAGGCCGACCAGGGCCATCGACAACATCGGGTTTCGGCCGGCAAAGGCCAGCAACTCTTCGTAATTCACTAAGATCACGGGTCGATAAGCGGGCGCCGATTGTCGCACATGCGGGCGAATCGGCGTCCAGCCCCGTGCGGGCGGGCCTCAGCGGTCCTGCCAGAGGTCCGGCAGGCCGTTGGCCTGGAGCCAGCGCTTGTCCTCGGCGTCCCAGCGCCAGATCTCCCGCACCCGCACCGTCCGCTCGGACTGGGTGTTGTTGTTGATCACCCGCACCTCGGCCGTGCGCCCGACCCGGCCGTCGGGCATGGGCACGTTGTCGCTGGCGCGATAGCTGGAGATTTTGACCTGCTCGAAGCGGCGCAGCTCCAGATCGGTCATCGGGTGGGCCTTGGCGTATTCCGGATCCAGGTACGGCAAGGCATCCTCGACGGTGCCCCAGCGCATCGTGGCGTCGTACTTGACCTGGGTTTCCTCCAGCGCCTTGCGCTGTTTCCTGGTGGTCTTCTGCTCGGCGGCCAGCGCGGTCACGCTGGTCAGCGCGAACAAGGCGATCAGCAGGATCTGAAGCGTACGGCGCATGCGAATTCCCCACTAGGCAAGGCGCCCATCCTACCGCCTGGCGAAGGCCACGAAACGGCCGCTCAGTTCAGCGGCCGCCTTGTCGCCGTCGCCCGGCTGGCGGGCGGTGAGGCTGATGCGCGCCTTGCCGCGCTGGGCGAAGGTGGCCAGGAAGCTGTCCCAGTCGGTTTCCGCATCGGCCTGGGCCTGCGCGTGCAGATCGCCGTACACCGGCGCGAGGTAGCGGATGTGGCTGTCGGCCACGTAGACATCCGCATCGAACCCGGCCAGGCGCAGCCGCAGCGTCACCAGGGCCCAGCCGGACAGGGTCAGGGCCGAGGCCAGGCTGCCGCCGAAGGCGTTGCCCTTGTCGTTGACGTTGGCGGCCAGCGGGGCATGAATGTGCAGGACACCGTCGCGATAATCGTGGACACGGATCTGCATGGCCGCCACCGGCGGCATGGCATCCAGGACATGCTGCAGCGCGGACAGCTGCGCCGGCAGGGAATCGGTTGCGGACATCTGGCTGGTCACGTCACATCGAAGGGCTCGCATAATGCCCGCAATGAACACCGAAACGAAAGTCGCGCCCTGGACCCTGATCTCGCTGCGCCCGCGTGGCCAGCATGCGCCGCTGCGGCGCGCGGCCAAGGGCACCGGCGCAACCGTCATCGCGCTGTCGCCGTGGGCGCTGCAGGCACGCAGGGATGCGGCCACCTGCGTCGACCTCGCCGCTGCGCTGGCGGCCGAGCGGGTGGTCTTCAGCAGTCCGGCCGCCGTCCATGCCGCCGCGCGGCTGACCGCGCTGGATGCCCCGCACGCCGGCCAGTGGCTGGCGGTCGGCGCAGGGACGGCCGCCGCCCTGGCGCGGCATGGTGCGCGGGATGTGCTCGCCCCGGGGCGGATGGACAGCGAAGGCCTGCTGGCGCTGCCTGCGCTGGCGGACCTGCGGGGTCTGCGTGCGGGGTTGGTGACGGCACCCGGCGGCCGTGGCGTGATCGCCGACACCCTCCAGCAGCGCGGCGCCCAGCTGCTGCGGGCCAACGTGTATGCGCGCCAGCCCCTGCCGCTGGCAGCGCGCACGCTGCAACGGCTGCGGCGGTCGGCCGCCCCGTGGGCGCTGGCCTTGAGCAGTGGCGAGGCCCTGTCACTGCTGTTGGAGCAGCTCCCTGCGGACCTGCAGGTTCGCCTGCGCACCGCTTCCGTGGCGGCGGCCAGCGAGCGGCTGGCAATGCAGGCACGGGCTGCCGGCTTCCTCAACGTGACCCTGGCCGCCGGCCCGTTGCCGGCGCAGCTGGTCAGCGCTGCACACGCCGCGCTCATGCACCCGGCGTCTTCCTGAACAGGGAGGGCGCGCGGCCTTGCAGGGGGCTCGGGCGACGGGCGATGCTGTGCGCCACGTCGCTCGCCAGCCAGCGGACTGCCCGGCGCGCGCGACAAGGATGCCCGTATGAACGACCCGGTTTCGCCCCCCTCTTCGAACCGCCCCCTGCGCTGGATCGTGCCGATCGCGGCGTTGACCGTATTGGTCGGGGCCGGGGCATGGGGCTGGACGCAGTGGCAGGCGCGGCAGGCCCAGGAGCAGTTGCGGCTGGAGAACGCCCAGCTGCAGGTGCAGGGCCTGCTGGACAGCGTCGAGGCACTGCGCCGTGACCAGCGTTCGACGTCCCAGCGCGTGCAGGATGCCGCCGCGACCAACCGCGTATTGCGCGATGAAATGCTGGGCCTGAGCCAACGCAACGCCCTGCTCGAAGAGAACCTGGCCAAGCTCGCCGACAGCACCCGCCACGGCGCCCAGGCGCTGCAGTTGGAAGAAGCCGAGCTGCTGCTGAGCCAGGCCGGGCAACGGCTGGCCTATGCCGATGACGTCGAGGGGGCCAAGCGCTTGTACGCGTTGGCGGCCACCTCGCTGGACGATGTGCAGGGCAATGAGTACCTGAACCTGCGGCAGGCGCTGATGCAGGAGCGCAACGCGGTGGATGCCCTCGGCCCGGGCGCGCGTGCCCAGGCACAGGCCGCGCTGGCGCGGTTCGCCGCTGCATTGACCGCACTGCCCGAGCAGATCGACGCAGCGGTCGACGCCACGGCGGAGACGCCGTGGTGGCACCAGGTGCTCGCCCCGTTCGTGACCATCACCCCCACCCGCCTGCAGGGCCCGTTGACCGAGGCCGAGCGTGTGGCCGCCTGGGATTCGCTGCAGCTGGAGCTGACCCTGGCGCGCGCCGCCGTGGAGCGCGGCGACCAGGCCGGCTATGTCCAGGCGCTGGACCGGGTGGCGCTGTGGCTGCCGCGGCTGTGGCCGGATTCACCTGCTCTGCGCGAGCGTCGTGCTGAACTGCACCAACTACGCGCCCGTGAGCTGCGTCCATCGTTGCCCGAACTGGGCAGCACCCTGCAGCAACTGCGCACGATGCGTACTGGGAGTTAATCGATGAAGCCGTTTCAATCTCTAGTGGTCCTGCTGCTGGCCGTGGCCCTGGGCGTGATCGCCTCGCAGTGGCTCGGCACCGAGCAGCTGCGCCAGTTCGGTGAAGTGATCTATCGCTACGGCGGTACCGACTACCGCTCCACCGTGCCGCAGGTCGCCCTGATGGTGCTGGTCGGGCTGCTGGTGCTGTGGCTGCTGTGGAGCCTGCTGGCCTCGCCGTTCCGCGCGTGGGGCCGCTACCGCCGCAAGCAGGGCCGCGCCCGCCTGACCGAAGGCCTGCAGGCGCACGAACACGGCCACTGGCAGCGTGCGGAAAAGCTGCTGACCAGTGCTGCTGAAGACAAGGAAGTGAGCGCGGTCGCCATGGTGACCGCGGTGCGCAGTGCGCAGGCGCGCGATGACGATGCTGCGGTCAATCAGTACCTGCAGCGCCTGGCCACCGAAGATGCCACCAGCCATGCCCTGCTGCTGGCCGAACGCCTGCTGGCCCAGGAACGCCCGGTCGATGCGATCAACGTGCTCGACGTGGCCGCGATCCAGCCGCTGCCGCCGCGCGGCCTGTGGCTGCGGACCGAAGCACTGGCCCGTGCCGATCGCGCGCACGAGGCGTATGGCCAGCTGGGCGCGCTGCGCAAGCAGAAAGTGCTGCCCGATGCCGCCGTGGCCGAACTGGAAATCCGCCTGGCCGCGCAGTCGCTGCTCGAAGCCGGTGACGTGAACGCGTTGGCCGCCCAGTGGGAAGCCACGCCGAAGGCATTGCGCAGCGATCCCGATGTCGTCTCCGCCTATGCGCTGCGCGCAGTGGCCCTGGACTGGGACGAACCGGCCCTGCTCAACCTCGAACAGGCACTGGACACGCGCTGGGACGAATCGGTGGTGACGCTCTACGGCCAGATGCCGGTGGAGAAACTGGCCACCCGCCAGGCCAACCTGCAGCGCTGGTTGACTACGCAGCCTTCCAGCCCGGCATTGCTGCTGGCGCTGGGTCGCATCGCCGCCCGTCAGCGCCAGCACACGCTGGCCGAGGATTACCTGCATCGCGCGATTGCCGCCGGTGCCGGCCCGGCCGCGTGGGAAGCGCTGGGCGAAGTGTTCCTCGACCGTGGCGAGACCGCGCTGGCCTCGCAGTGCTTCGCCAATGCCCTGCGCCAGCAGCGCGGCGATGACAGCGTGGCGCTGGCGCGTGCCGCGACCGCGACGCCACTCGACCCGATCGTGCCCGAACGCGCGACCATCGAAGAGCAGTCGCTGATGGGCGAGCCGGCGCCGGTGCAGGATCGCCTGCATGGGGAGCCGGGCCGTCTGCACGTCGAAGAAGATCGCCTGCACGTGGAACGCGACGAATTCGGCAATCCGCGCCTGCCGTAAAGGGCGTCGCGGCACCTGGCACATCCACGCATGGCGTGGATCTACCCGGAAACGAAGAAGGCCGCCCTTGGGCGGCCTTCTTCAGTTCCTGCGTCGGCGATCAGCGCTCGACGATCGCCACCACGCCCATGCCGCCGGCGGTGCAGATCGAGACCAGCGCGCGGCCACCGCCGCGCTCGGCCAGCTGCTTGGCCGCCGTGGCGATCACGCGGGCACCGGTGGCGGCGAACGGGTGGCCGGTGGCCAGCGACGAACCCAGCGGGTTGATCTTGGCCGGGTCGATCCTGCCCAGCGGCGCATCCAGGCCGAGGCGGTTGCGGCAGTAGTCTTCGCTTTCCCACGCGCGCAGCGTGCACAGCACCTGGGCGGCGAACGCTTCGTGGATTTCGTAGATGTCGAAATCCTGCAGGGTCAGGCCGTTGCGCTTGAGCATCTCCGGCACGGCGATCGTCGGCGCCATCAGCAGGCCTTCGCCGTGCACGAAATCAACCGCGGCCACCTGCGAATCACGCAGATACGCCAGTGGCTCGTGGCCGTGCGCGCGTGCCCAGTCTTCGCTGGCAAGCAGCACCGCCGAGGCACCATCGGTGAGCGGGGTCGAGTTGGCGGCGGTCAGCGTGCCGCGGCCGGAAACCTTGTCGAACGCCGGCTTCAGCGTGGCCAGCTTTTCCAGCGAGGTATCGGCACGCAGGATGTTGTCGCGCTCCACGCCGCGGAACGGAGCGATCAGGTCGTTGAAGAACCCGCGCTCGTAAGCAGCGGCGAGCTTCTTGTGCGAGGACACCGCCCACTCGTCCTGCGAATCGCGGGAGATGTTCCACTCCTTGGCCATGTCCTCGCAGTGATCACCCATGCTCTTGCCGGTGCGCGGCTCGGCCACGCCCGGGAATTCCGGCTTGAGTTCGCTCAGCTTGAACCCCCGGGTCAGCGCCTTGAGCTTGTCGCCGGTGCTCTTGGCGCGGTTGGCGGCCAGCAGGCGTGCGCGCAGCTTCTTGCCATAGACGATCGGCACGTCGGATGTGGTATCCGAGCCGCCGCCGATGCCCGAGTCGATCTGGCCGAGCGCGATCTTGTTGGCCACCGCGATGATGGTGTCCAGCGAGGTGCCGCAGGCACGCTGCATGGTGATGCCCGGGGTCAGCGGGGACAGGCCCGAGGACAGCGTCGCTTCGCGGCCGAGGTTCCAGTCGCTGGAGTGCTTGATCACCGCGCCCATCGCCACTTCGCCCAACTGCTGGCCGTGCAGGCCGAAGCGCTCCACCAGCGCCCCGAGTGTGCGTACCGACATACCGAGGTTGCCGACGTCCGAATAAGCCGTGTTCTGGCGACAGAACGGGATGCGGACGCCGCCGAGGATGGCGACGGGACGGGCGTTGGGCATGGAGATACCTGGCATGGGAGGGGTGTCTGCAACATGGCCTGCACGAAGGAGCAGGCATAATGGGGCCAAGTGTAGCTGCCGCCCTGTGATGGGCCAACCGTGAAACCATGAGCAAACCCGACCACGGCATGAATGCCATTGGCGTACTGGCATTGGAACTGGCCGGCGGCGACGCCCCGCGCCATGCCGCGCTGTCCTCTGAACAGGCTGGTGAACTGGCCGAACGTGTCGGCCGCGATCTGGCCAAGCTGGTGCCCGGCGTCAGCGGGCTGGACTTCGTGTTCGCCGGCGCCCATTTCGATCCGGCCGAAGTGCTGCGTCCGGGCTGGCCGGTACACCGGCGCCTGGAAGAGCTGCAGATGCGTGCCCCGGGCCGCAGCCAGGGCCCGCGCGTGCTGGCCTTTGGTGCCGGCGCCGACGGCGATGTGCCGCTGCCGTTCCAGGCCGATGCCACCCTCACCGGTGGCGGCCTGCGGGTGGTGCCGTTCCTGCTGACCGGCACCGAAGTTGCGCAGACCCAGGCCGTGGCCGAAGCACTGGAAGAGGTGCTGCTGGCCCAGGGCATGGCCCAGCCCGATACCGCCCTGCAGGCGCAGAACGCGTTCGGCGCGCAGATCGAGCATGCACGCTATTTCACGGTGAATGATCTCGCCGCGATGATGTCGATGCAGTACGACAACCAGGGCCTGGCGATCCTGTGGCCGCTGATCGAGACCGCGCTGATGGCACCGCACGTGGAAGAGTGGCTGGATGCCGCGCCGGAGCCGCTGCTTCGATACGCTGACGGCGAAGTGCGTATGGCGCTGTTCGACCCTGCCGGCTGGTGTGCGTACTACAACCACGGCACCGGTGACTGCGATCGCCTGCAGGCCATCTACGACCAGTACCTGATCCGCCAGCGGCAGATGGCCGCCGTGCTGGAAGCCCACGGACTGCCGGTGCTGTTCGTGCATTGCGAAGCCGGGCAGGACGCGCGCGCGCTGCTGGCGCGTTAATAGGGACGGAGGTAGTTAAGCCGGCGGCTTAACTACCTCCGTCCCCGTTATTTAAAAAAAAACGCCGGCGAATGCCGGCGTTTTTTCGTCAACCACGGCCCGGATTACGGGGCCGCTTTGATCACCGCGCAGGCCAGGCGCGCGCCGGCGTTGCCGGTCGGCTGGGTCTTGTAGTCGTCCGCGTCGGCGTGGACGATCAGCCCGCGGCCGATGATGTCGAAGTCATCGCCCTTGCCGATGTTGACGTTGGTCGAGACCGGAGCGTCGACCACGGCATTGCCCTGGGCGTCGGCCTTGATGTTGGGCATGTCACCGCCGTGGTGCGGTGCGGTGGCAACGCTGCCGTGGTCTTCCTTGCCCGGGTTGAAGTGGCCGCCGGCGCTGGCGCCGTCCGGCGCGCTGCAGTCGCCCTTCTCATGGATGTGGAAGCCATGCTCGCTGTTGGGCTTCAGGCCGCTGACCTGGCCCTTCACGTGGACCTTGCCGTCGACGATGCTGAAGGTCACGTTGCCCTTGACGTCGTTGCCCTGGGTGGCGGCGAGGTCGGCGCTGGCGGTGTGGTTGGCATGGGCTTCGCTGGTCATTGCCGGCGGGGCTTCCGGGGTCGCTTCGGCCGTCGGCTGGGCCGCGGTGGCTTCAGCGGCCGGGGTGGCTTCCGGGGTGGTGTCGGCCGGCTTGTTGCAGGCCGTCAGCCCGAGCGCGGCGATGGCAGCGAACAACGAGGTGTGGATCAGGCGCATGTGGATCTCCTTGCGGGTAGCGTTGGAAGAAGCGACGTCGGGGGACTGCGCGATCAGCGCACGACCCGGATGACGCCGCAGGCGATTCTGGCGCCGGCGTTGCCGGCGGGTTGGCTGCGGTAATCGTCGGCGTTGGCATGCACGATCAGTGCACGTCCGGCGATATCGGTGGCTGCGCCGCCGCCAAGAGTAACCGCTGGCAGGCGGATGTCGACGTTGACGCGCCCCTGCGCGTCGGCACGCAGGTTGTCCATGTCACCGGCGTGATGCGCACCGGCACTGTTGCGGCCGTGCGGCTGGCCGGACGGATTGAAATGCGCACCGGCGCTGCTCGCATCGACCGCACTGCAGTCGCCGCGCTCATGCACATGGAACCCGGCCACCTGCAGTGGCTGCAGGCCGCCGATGACGCCGGTGATATGCACGCCGCGCGTATCCGGGACCAGCGCAAGGCGCCCGCTGACCAGGCTGGCCGAGGCCGGCGACAGATTGGCTTCGGCCATCTGCGCGGTGCTGACCACCGGCACGACGGGTGCCACGGGGCGCGGCGGCGGCGTGCTGCCGCAGGCGGCCAGGCCGACCGCGATAGCTGCGAGGACGACAGGGGAACTGCGCATGGGAAGACTCCTTGGTTGCAAACTAACGGTGCGCTCGTCCACAGGCCATGAAAGTGGCCGGGACACGGCGCACACGCGGTGTGGACATGCGGTTCATCCGCCTCGGCGGCGACCGGCGCCGAGCTTGCGGGTGAGGGTGTTGCGGCCCATGCCCAGCCGCGCGGCGGCCTCGGCACGGCGGCCATGGGTGATCTGCAGCGCGGCCTCGAGCAGTGCGTGGTCGACGCGCTCACGCACCTGTGCGTGCAGGCCTTCCGCGCCTTCGGCCAGGCGCTGGCGCGCCCACGCCGACAGCAGTGTTTCCCACTGGCCCGGATCGCCGGCGCTGCGCGAGCGCGGCGCACCCGCGCCCCGATGCAGCGCGCTGTCCACGTCGGCCACACCGATGCTGTCGGCCGCAGCGAGCGCGGCCATGCGCCAGCACACATTCTCCAGCTCACGCACGTTGCCCGGCCAATCGTGTTCGCGCAGTGCCTGCAGCGCCGCCGCGGTCAGCCGCTTGGGGGACGTGTCCAGTTTGTGTGAGGCAGCCGCAAGGAAGGTCTCGGCGAGCTGGGCGATATCGTCGCGACGCTCGCGCAGTGGCGGCAGCCGCAGCCGAACGACATCCAGCCGATGCAGCAGGTCAGCACGGAAGCGCCCCTGCGCGACCAGGCTTTCCAGGTCCTGGTGGGTCGCGGCGATCACGCGCACATCGACGCGGATCAGCTCGCGTCCGCCGACACGGAAGAACTCACCCTCGGCCAGCACGCGCAGCAGGCGCGTCTGCAGCGGCAACGGCATGTCGCCGATTTCATCGAGGAACAGCGTGCCGCCATTGGCCTGCTCGAAGCGGCCGATGTGGCGACGCTGCGCCCCGGTGAATGCGCCGGCTTCGTGGCCGAACAGTTCGCTTTCCAGCAGTTCGGACGGAATGGCCGCGGTATTGAGTGCGACGAACGGCCCCTGCACGCGCGGCGATTCGTGGTGCAGCGCATGCGCGACCAGTTCCTTGCCGGTGCCGGTCTCGCCATTGATCAGCACCGACAGCGGCGCCTGCGCCAAGCGCCCGATCGCGCGGAACAGCGCGCGCATCGCCGGCGTATCGCCGACCAGCTGCGGGCGCTGGTCCGGCGGCGTGGCGCTGGCGGTCTCGCTCGGCTCGGCCAGGGGCACATCCGGGGCCGGCAGCACGCGCTGCGCCAGGGCGACCGCATCGTCCAGATCGAAGGGCTTGGACAGGAACTCCTGCGCACCGCCGCGGAAGGCACCGGCCGTGCTGGCCACGTCGGTGTAGGCCGACATCACGATCACCGGCAGCTGTGGATGCGCCGCCTTGAGCTTGTCCAGCAGCACCAGCCCATCATCGCCGGGCATGCGCACATCGGTGAACAGCAGGTCCGGTGGCGGCTGATCGGCCAGCATCGCCAGCGCCGCAGCAGCGCCGTCGAAGCCTTCGACACGGTAGCCGGCCTCGCGCAGCGCGGTGCACAGCACGAAGCGCACCGCGCGGTCATCGTCGACCACCCAGACGCGCTGGGCGGCGGTATCGACCTGGTCAGCCATGGGCGGCGGTGTCCTCGGCGGGGGTGCCCTGCCCGATCGGCAGCAGCACGGTGAATACGGTATGGCCCGGGCGCGAGCGGTAGGTCAGGGTGCCGCGATGCTCGCGCGCCACCTGCTGGGCCAGCGCCAGGCCCAGCCCGGTGCCCTCGGCGCGGCCACTGACCAGCGGCAGGAACAGATGCTCGGCCAGGTCTTCAGGCACGCCACGGCCGTCATCGGCGATTTCCAGCCGCAGCGCCAGCGGGTGCAGTTGATCCGTGATGCGCACACCGTGCTCCACCCGCGTGCGCAGGGTCACCGTGCCGGCACCGGCCTGGATCGCATTGCGGACCAGGTTCCACACCGCCTGGGTGAGACGGTCGGCGTCGCCATCGAACTCGGGAATGCTGGGATCGTAATCGCGCTGCATCCGGACGGCCCAGCCACCCTCGCTCTCGGCCAGGCGCAGCACGCGTTCCAGCGAGGCATGGATGTTGAGCGCTGCATGCGGCGCGGCCGGCGCCGGCGACAGCAGCTGCTCGAGCAGGCCGTTGAGGCGTTCGATCTCCGAGCCGATCAGCTCGATCAGTTCACGCTCGTCCGGATCGCGTTGCGCGTTGCGGCGTGCCAGCAGCTGGGCCGCGCCCTTCAACCCGGCCAGCGGATTGCGCAGCTCGTGCGCTAGTCCCTTGAGCGCGGCACTGAGCGCGCTGGGCAGCGCCTGGGTGGGATCCAGCCCCGGGAACTCATCCACCGGATGCGCCTCCAGCAGCCAGCCACCCTCGTCCCAGCGGCTCAGCCAGCCCTCGGCAAAGCGCGGTGCATCGCCCGGCAGCGCCAGGGCCAGCCGGTGCAGTCGCAGGGTGTCGCGCTCGTCACGGGCCAGGAAGTGGGCCAGGGCGTCGCCCTGGGCCTCCAGCGAGGCCAGCGGCTGGCCCAGCAAGCGACGCACGCTCACGCCCAGCCAGCGCGCGAAGGCGGGATTGCAGCCCACCAGGCGGCCGCTGGCATCGGCCCAGGCGACCGGGGTGCCGAGGGCGTCGAGGGCGGGGGGCGGTAGCGCGGTGGTCATTGCACCAATGTAGTGCAAAACGGCAGGCCTGTTGATCCCGGTTTCCTGCCTCGCTCACGCGTGCTGCAGGATGTTGACCAGCCGGCCCAACGGATCGCGGAGGTAGAACCGACGCACACCCCACGGTTCGTGGACCGGGCCGTACGTGATCGGAAGGTTGGCCGCGTGCACCCGACGCAGCACTTCGTCCAGATCGTCGACCTCGATGGAGAGATCAGGCACGGTGGTACCGGAGCCGCCTTCGGACGCCACACTCACCTGGACAGTCATATCCGCGGATCCCGCATAGGTGCGGATCCAACCATGATCCATGGCCAGTTCCAGGCCAAGGATGTCCCGATAGAAACTGTCCGCGGCGGCCGGATCGGACGCGGGGATGTTGGCGATGATGCGTTTGACCTTCATGAGCCCTCCCGGGCGCTGCAACAACCGCACGTATACCCGCCCCCACCAGATCCGCGCGTCGTCAGTTCGCCGCGACCGGCGCCTTCGGCAGCGCCGCGCCCTTCGGCCACAGCATCCAGATCGTGCCCTTCTGCTTCATGTGCCCCGCCAGTTCGCCGGCCGCATCGCCGGTGCCCCAGAACAGGTCCGCGCGGACCTCGCCGGTGATGGCACCGCCGGTATCCTGCGCGGCGACCGGGCGCACCAGCGCGGTGCCGTCCGGGCGCGTGGTGGACAACCACAGCAGGCTGCCCAGCGGCACCACGTTGCGGTCCACGGCGACGCTGTAGCCGGCGGCCAGCGGCACGTTCAACGAGCCGCGCGGGCCGTCGTCGCTGTCGGGGCCGCGGGTGAAGAACACATAGCTGGGGTTGCTGGCGAGCAGCTCGGGAACGCGCGCGGGATGGGCATCGGCCCAGGCGCGGATGGCGGCCATGCTCACGTCGGCCTGCTTCAGCTCGCCCTGCTCCACCAGCCAGCGGCCGATCGGGCGGTAGGGATGACCGTTCTGGTCGGCGTAGGCGATGCGAAGCTGGCGGCCGTCGGCCAGCTGCACGCGCCCCGAGCCCTGGATCTGCAGGAACTGCAGGTCCATCGGGCTGGTCAGCCACGCCAGCACCGGTGCCTTGACGCCGTTCGCGGCGATCCGCGCAGCATCGTCATACGGCTTGAGCACGCGCCCCTCCACGCGGCCGCGCAGGCGCTTGCCCTTGAGTTCGGGGTAGAGGCTGTCGAGCTGGACGCTGACCATGTCGCCCGGCACGCCGTACACCGGCACGGATGCCTTGGCGGTACGGGTGAGGCTGCCGGCATAGATCGGCTCGTAGTAGCCGGTGATCAGGCCATCGGCCCGGTTGCCACCCGCGCGCAGCGCATAGACGTCGAGATTCGCCTGCAGGAACTGGCGGATGGCGGCCGGCGTGGTGGCGACATTGGCCGCTGCAGCGCAGGTGGACGCCCAGCTGACCTCCGTCTTCAGGCGCGGGCAGGCACTGCGCCAGGCCGCGAAGCCAGCCTGCAGATCGGCGTCTGCGACGGCAGGCAATGCGTTCCAATTCGCCTTCGCGTAAGTGCTGGTTTGCACAGGCGCTTGTGATGCGGGGCGCTGCGGCGCGACCGCACACGCACTCAGCAGCGCCGACGCGATGCCCATCAACGCGGCGTGCTTGAGTGCGGGGAGGAGGGGCGTGAACTTCATGGGCGGCGTTCCTGTTGCAACAGCAGCGAGTGCAGGATGCGGGCGTCTTCGGCATCGAGATCTGCGGGGAGATCGTCACGACCGCGGAAGCGGCGATGGAAGGCACCGACCGCGGCAGCCCGGTCGTCCATCGGATAGCCGAACGCGTGCAGCGCCAGCCAGGCATCGAAGCCGGGCGGGGCCGGGCCATCGGCGGCGCGCGGCCATACGCCGAAGCCGGCCTCGGCCAGGGTCTGCCACGGGAAGAAACGGCTGGGATCCTGCTTGCGCGACGGCGCCAGGTCGGCATGCGCGATGATCTGGCTGGGTGGGATGCGCAGGCGCGCGCACAGGTCCTCGAGCAGGCGGATCAGGGCGGCGATCTGCGCCGGTGCGAACGGCGTGTCGCCGTCATTGTCGATCTCGATGCCGATCGAGGCCGAGTTGAGATCGGTGATCGTGCCCCAGCGCCCGGGACCGGCATGCCACGCGCGGCGGTCATCGCCGACCAGCTGGTAGATGTGGCCGTCGGCGCCGACCAGATAGTGGGAGCTGACCTTGCCGCCGCTGTTGGCGCTGCGCAGCGTGTCCAGGCTCTCCTGCACGGAGTGCTGATCGGTGTGGTGCAGCACGATCACCACCGGCGCGCGCGCGTTGTGGTTCGGTGACGGCACCCAGGTGGCGAGCGGGCTGCGGACCCCGGTACTGGCGCAGGCAGCGAACAGCAGGCAGGCGAGCAGCGGAAGCAGGAAGCGGATCTGGCGCATGACCGCATTGTGCGTGATCTGGCGCGCGGTTGCCGGGCGCGGCGTGAATCGGCGGTGTGCGCGGACGTCGTTGAAAGCAGCCCGATAAAAAGCCGGCGACCCGAAGGCCGCCGGCGAAGGTGAAGCATCTCTCTCGTTTCTAATGCGGTATCGCGCGGATCAGGCCTCGTAGGCCGATTCGCCGTGCGAGGTGACATCCAGGCCGGTGCGCTCTGCTTCTTCGGTGACGCGCAGGCCGAACACCATGCGCACCACCAGCAGGATCAGCACGGTGGCCACGGCGCACCAGACGATGGTGAAGCCGACGCTGACCAGCTGCACCCAGACCTGGTGGCCGATGTCCAGGTCGGCCTTGGTGCCGCCCAGCGATTGCGCGCTGAACACACCGGTGAGCAGCGCACCGACGATGCCGCCGATGCCGTGCACACCGAAGACGTCGGCGGTGTCATCGACCTTGAGCAGGCGCTTGAGGCCGGTGACGCCCCAGACACAGACCACGCCGGCGACCAGGCCGATCACGATCGCGCCCAGTGGGCCCACGGTGCCGCAGGCCGGCGTGATGCCGACCAGGCCGGCCACGGCGCCGGAGGCAGCGCCCAGCGCGGACGGCTTGCCCTTGCTGACCGCTTCGACCAGGGTCCAGCCCAGCACCGCGGCGGCGGTGGCGAGGATGGTGTTGATGAAGGCCAGCGAGGCGACGGTGTCGGCGGCGGCGGCCGAGCCGGCGTTGAAGCCGAACCAGCCCACCCACAGCAGCATCGCGCCGATATAGGTGAACGGCACGTTGTGCGGCTTCAGTGCGGTCTGGCCGTAGCCGATGCGTTTGCCGACGAAGTACGCGCCCACCAGGCCGGCCACGCCGGCATTGATGTGGACCACGGTGCCACCGGCGAAGTCGATCGCGCCCATCTCACCGAGATAGCCGCCGCCCCACACGATGTGCGCCATCGGGATGTAGCTCAGGGTGAACCACAGGGCCGAGAACAGCAGCACGGCCTTGAACTTGATGCGCTCGGCGAACGCACCGACGATCAGTGCGGTGGTGATGCCGGCGAAGGTGGACTGGAAGGCGACGAACAGATAGTCCGGCAGGCCGGCGATCGGCGTGTTGCCGACGGTATCCGGCCCGAAGCCCTTGAGGAAGGCGAACTGGGTGAACGAGCCGAAGAACGCGTTGCCTTCGCTGAACACCGCGCTGTAGCCATAGGCCACCCACAGCATCAGCACCAGCGAGAACACCACCAGGATCTGGCTGAGGATCGACAGCACGTTCTTGGAGCGCACCAGGCCGCCATAGAACAGCGCCAGGCCCGGCACCACCATCAGCAGCACCAGCAAGGTGGAGGTGAGCATCCAGGCCACGTCGCCGTGGTCGAAGGCAGGTGCAGCGGCCGCTTCGGCGACCGGCACAGCCGTGGCCTCCGGCGTGGCCGGCAGCGGCTCGACCGCGACCGTCTCCGACGGCACGGGGGTGACCTGGGCCTGGGCATGCGCACTGCTGGAGAAGGCACCAACGGCCAGCGCGCTGAGCAGCATCATCAGGCACACGGCATGGAACCGGGCTTGCCACCCGGTGAACAAAGAGGTCTTCATTGTGGGCTCCGAGTGGGGTTAGAGCGCGTCAGCGCCGATTTCGCCGGTGCGGATGCGGACGACCTGTTCGACCGCGGTGACAAAGATCTTGCCGTCGCCGATCTTGCCGGTGCCGGCCGCGGTCTGGATGGCCTCGACCACGGCCTCCAGGCGATCGTCGGTCACGACGGTCTCGATCTTGATCTTCGGCAGGAAATCCACGACGTACTCCGCGCCGCGATACAACTCGGTGTGGCCCTTCTGGCGGCCGAAGCCTTTGACTTCGGTCACGGTGATGCCCGACACGCCAGCGTCGGAGAGGGCCTCGCGGACCTCGTCGAGCTTGAACGGCCGGATGATGGCGGAGATCAGTTTCATGCGCATATCCCGATGGTGGATGGAACCGGCCCGCGTGGGGCCGATGTCAGGTCAACCGGCGGCCACTTGCACATGGCCGCCGGTCGTTGCGCCGAACGTTGCATGGGCCACGCCGTTGCCGACGCCCGGAGGGCGACGCCAGCGGTGACGCGGGAGGGAGGAAGGGCCCATGACACGCGTCCGGTCTCTCTTGCCCCTGGTGGTGCGTACTGCCTGCGTCGCGGCTCCCCAGCCGCAGCGCATCTACCACTGTCCCGTTGAACCGCGGTGCGGGGCGCGTTGCAGGCCGCCCCGGCCCCGGTTGCAAAAGGTGGCGACGATGACGAAGGGTGGGAGGGAAATCCTTCGTCATCGTCACCCATTGCTCAGTTCGCGTAGTACATCTGGTACTCGAGCGGGTGGGTCGCCGCGCGGAACTTGGTGACCTCCTGCATCTTCAGCGCGATGTAGCCGTCGATGAAGTCGTCGCTCATCACGCCACCGGCCTTGAGGAACTCGCGGTCCTTGTCCAGCGCTTCCAGGGCCTGGTCCAGCGAGGAGCAGACCTGCGGGATCAGCTTCTCTTCTTCCGGCGGCAGGTCGTACAGATCCTTGTCGCTCGGCGCGCCCGGGTCGATCTGGTTCTTGATGCCGTCCAGGCCGGCCATCATCAGCACGGTGAAGGTCAGGTAGCCGGACTGGATCGGATCGGGGAAGCGCATTTCGATGCGGCGCGCCTTCGGGTTGGACACCCACGGAATGCGGCACGAGGCGGAGCGGTTGCGGGCCGAGTAGGCCAGCATCACCGGCGCTTCGAAGCCCGGGACCAGGCGCTTGTAGCTGTTGGTGCCGGAGTTGGCAAAGGCGTTGATGGCCTTGGCGTGCTTGAAGATGCCGCCGATGTACCACAGCGCCAGCTGGCTCAGGCCGCCGTAGCCGTCACCGGAGAACAGGTTGGTGCCGCCCTTGGAGAGCGACTGGTGCACGTGCATGCCGCTGCCGTTGTCGCCGACCAGCGGCTTGGGCATGAAGGTGGCGGTCTTGCCGTTGCGGTGGGCGACGTTCTTGATCACGTGCTTCATGCGCAGCAGTTCATCGGCCTTCTGCACCAGGGTGCTGAACTTGGTGCCGATCTCGCACTGGCCGGCGGTGGCCACTTCGTGGTGCTGCACTTCCACTTCGATGCCGACCTGTTCCAGCGTCTTGCACATTTCCGCGCGCAGGTCGTGCAGCGAGTCGGTCGGCGGGACCGGGAAGTAGCCGCCCTTCACCGCGGGACGGTAGCCGCTGTTGGCGCCGTCGTACTTGTCACCGGTGCTCCAGGCCGCTTCTTCGGAATCGATCTTGAAGAAGGTGTGGCCCATGTCGTTGGCGAAGCGGACCGAATCGAAGATGAAGAACTCCGGCTCCGGGCCGAAGAAGGCCTGCTCGGCGATGCCGGAGGACTTCAGGTAGGCCTCGGCGCGCTTGGCGATGCCGCGCGGGCAGCGGCCGTACGGCTGCATGGTGGCCGGATCGAGGATGTCGCAGCTGATGACCAGGGTCGGATCGGCGTAGAACGGGTCGATGTAGGCGCTGGACGGGTCCGGCAGCAGGACCATGTCCGATTCGTTGATGCCCTTCCAGCCGGCGATCGAGCTGCCATCGAACATCTTGCCTTCTTCGAACAGCGACGGCTCCACGATGCTGACCGGGAAGGTGACGTGCTGCTCGATACCACGCATATCGACGAAACGCAGGTCGACGAACTCGATCTGGTTGTCCTTGATCAGCTTCTCAACATTTTCCACGGACATCGGTGAAACCTCAGATGGGTGATTGCCTGGGTGGATAGAGCAATCCCCGTGCCAACTTTTCAGACTTCACAAACCCTTGATTTCACTGGGCTCACCGACGACCCGGCGCGCGCCCACCCGCACCAAAGTAGTGCATGCCCTGCACCACGCACACATTTGGTGCGGGACGCGGATGTTTTATGCTGCCTCCCGATTTCACCCATTCCGAGCCCCAGCACTCCCGATGTCCGACCTGCTCTCCGCCCTCCTTCTGGGCATTCTTGAAGGCCTCACCGAATTCCTGCCGATCTCCAGCACCGGCCACCTGCTGATCGCCCAGCACTGGTTGGGCGCACGCTCGGACTTCTTCAACATCATCATCCAGGCCGGCGCCATCCTGGCGATCACGCTGGTGTTCCGGCAGCGGCTGTGGACCCTGGCGACCGGCCTGCATGAGCGCGCCAACCGCGACTACGTGCTCAAGCTCGGCACCGCGTTCCTGGTGACGGCCGTGGTCGGCCTGCCGGTCCGCCTGGCCGGCTGGGAACTGCCCGAGACGGTCACCCCGGTGGCCTGGGCACTGATCATCGGCGGCCTCTGGATGATCCTGGTGGAGGCCTACACCGCGCGCCTGCCCGAACGCGATGAAGTGACCTGGAAGGTCGCGGTCCTGGTGGGTGTGGCGCAGGTGGTCGCGGGCGTGTTTCCCGGCACCTCGCGTTCGGCGGCGGCGATCTTCATCGCGATGCTGTTCGGCCTGAGCCGACGCGCGAAAGCCACCGAGTTCGTGTTCCTGGTGGGTATCCCGACCATGTTCGCCGCCAGCGGCTATGCCTTCCTGGAACTGGCCAAGGACGGCAAGCTCGCCAGCGAGAACTGGACCGATGTGGGCGTGGCCTTCCTTGCCGCGGTCGTCACCGGCTTCGTCGTAGTGAAGTGGTTGCTGGGCTACATCAAGTCGCACCGGTTCACTGCGTTCGCGATTTACCGCATCGCACTGGGCGCGGCATTGCTGCTCTGGTTGCCGGCTGGCAACTGAACAGCCCGGCGCCGGCGTAACCCCGTTGTGGTGGCGCCGGCGTTTTTCCCCAGGTTCCCAAGGAGATGTACATGAAACGCACCCTGATGCTGATCCTGCCGCTGGCCCTGATGGCCGCCTGCAGCAACCCCTCGACTGCCCCCGCCGGCCGCGATGACCTCGCCCCGGCGCCGACCGCCGCCGCCGACCAGGCCGCCGTGGCCCGTCTGGACGTGCAGCGTCTGCAGGGCAGCCATTGGCGCCTGGATTCGGCCACCGATGCCAGCGGCAAGCGCATCGATGCGCTGTTCGCCCGCGCCGACAAGCCGGTCACGCTGGACTTCCAGGACGACCGCATCGCGATCAGCAATACCTGCAACCGCATGGGCGGCGGCTACACGCTGGCCGATGGTTCGCTGACGATCTCGCCGATGGCGTCGACCATGATGGCCTGCACCGACAAGAACCTGATGGCGCTGGACCAGGCCGTCGGCAGCCGCCTGGAAGGCGCCCTGAAGACCGAACTGGGCGATGCCGGTCAGCTGACCCTGCGCACCGCCAAGGGCGATGTGCTGGTGTTCACCCCGGAGCCGACCGCGGAAACCCGCTACGGCGGCGCAGGCGAGACCGTGTTCCTGGAAGTGGCCGCGCAGACCAAGCCGTGCCCGCACCCGATGATCCGCGACAAGCAGTGCCTGCAGACCCGCGAAATCCGCTACGACGCCAACGGCATCAAGCAGGGCGAGCCGGGCGAGTGGGAGAACTTCTACGATGTCATCGAGGGGTATACCCACGAAGACGGCGTGCGCAACGTGGTGCGCGTGAAGCGTTACAAGATCGCCAACCCGCCGGCCGATGCCTCGTCCAACGCGTATGTGCTGGACATGGTGGTCGAGTCCGCGAACGAGAAGAAATAAGAAAGCAGAAGGGCGGCCACTGGCCGCCCTTCTCCATTCTGTAGTGCCGGCCGCTGGCCGGCTCCCGAGAGCGCAGTACCGACCAACGGTCGGTACCTACCGGATAGGGCGGCGACCAGCGGTCGGTATCCCCGATAGCGCAGTACCGGCCAGCGGCCGGTACCTACCGGATGTCGCGCCGACCAACGGTCGGCACCCACCGGGGGATCACGCCAACGCCGGGTTCAACGTGTAGGTGCCATGCAGCGATGCTTCGGCCAGCACGTGCCCGTGCATCGCGCGCAGCACGTCCGCCCCGGTGAACGGGCTCGGCAGCGCCAGCTGCGCCACGTCCAGCGCGAACACGCGGAAGAAATAACGGTGCACGCGCTCGTCGTTGAACGGCGGATACGGGCCGTCATAGCCCAGGTACTGGCCGGCCATGTCCGGGTTTCCGGCAAACCAGCCGGTGAAATCATTCACTCCCTGGCGGCTGCCCGCCGGGCCCGCCGGCTGGGTCTTGCCGCGCACCGTGAAACCGTCGCTGCAGCTGCCGGCGGCCAACGCGTGCACGTCGGCCGGGATATCGGCCATCGCCCAATGGGTGAAGTGCCCGCGCGGCTGGTCGCGCGGCACCGTGCAATCCTCGCGGCCGACCGTGTCCGGCACGGTCGGCACGTCCGGATCGATGCACAGCAGCGCGAACGAACGGGTGCCGGCCGGCACGTCGTGCCAGGCCAGCTGCGGATTGCGGTTGGGTGCGAAGCCCTCGGCATTGCCGGCCGCGAACGTGGCGGGGATCGGCTGGCCGTTGGTGATGCTGTCACTGCTCAGGTGCATGTGCCTCTCCTCACTCTTCCGGGTAGCCCAGGCGCACCGCGACCGAGGTCAACAGCGCGAACGCGGGGCCCATTTCATCGCGGTAATCGCGCCAATGACCGGGCGCCATCCGGGCCGGGCCCAGCGTTGCCGCCGGCGGGAAGCGCATGCCGAACAGGTTGCCCAGGTACTGGGCCATCGCCTGCGCGTCGTGCCCGATGTCATCGATGCGCACCAGCGCGTTCGGGTACAGATCCTGCTCGTGCAGCGTCGCGACCTGGGCCAGCGAGCGCGCCAGCCACTCGGCGGCTTCGTGCACCGAGTTCACCGCGAACGGCGCCGGCGCACCGAAGGCGATCCATTCCAACAGCATGTCGCGCGGATCGCGCAGGGCGACGATCAGGCGGCCTTCCGGCAGCTGCGGTCGCAGCGCCCACAACAATGCGTTGTCCCACCACAGCAGCCAGTCGATCACGGCGCCACTGTTGATCCCGCGCGCGGGCAGCTGTTCGCGCCAGCGTGCGACCAGCGCCTCCGGCGTCAGCGTGCCGGTCGAAAGGTCCTGCAGCGTGTGATAGCTCTGGAAGGCATCGTTGGGCGGCGTGGCACCGAAGCGATCGCCGCGGACCACCGGGCTGGCCGCGGCCAGGGCGGCGATCACGCGCTCCACGCCCGAGCCCGGGGCGCCCCAGACGAAGATCGGCGCGATGGCGTTGTCCTCCGGCACGGATGCCAGCTCCGGCCAGCTCGGCGGCGCCTTGGCCTGCGGCGGCAGCGGCAGGCGCTGGGGCGCTTCGGCAGCGTGCAGATCCACCCAGGTCCGGACCGCATCGCGGTACTGGCCGGCGCGGTCCTGGATCGCGCCGAGCCACGCGCGCAGCGACGGCCTGGCCGCCTCGGGCGCGCCATCGTGCAGGGCCTGCACGCGCGCGATCGCCGCGGATGGATCCCGCTTCAGCAGGCCTTCGACCAGGCGCGCTTCGCCACTGACGCGGCCCGGCTCCAGGGTGACGATCCGCTCGGCGATCGCTTCGGCCGCGTCTTCTTCATTGTTCATGTCGTGCAGGCGCAGGCGCGTTTCCAGCGCCGGCAGGTGCTCGGGCATCGCCTGCAGCCAGCGCTCGCCGACGGCCACCGCTTCCGGGCCTCCCACCGGCTCGACGGTCAGGCGCGCCATCCACAGGTCGTGCACCTCGGGGTGATCGGCCAGGGTCGCATCGAGCGTCTCGCGGGCCTGCTCTTCGCGGCCCAGGCGCTGCCAGGCCATCAGCAGCAGCTGCAGGGTGTGGCGATCGGACGGCCATTGGCTCAGGACCGGCAGCAGATGCTCCAGCGCCAGCAGCGGCTGCCCGGCCTGCAGCTCCAGCTCACCGGCCAGGCGGCGCATCGCCGGGGTGTCACTGGCCGGCGTGGCCAGCACCTGGCGCATCATCTCCGCGGCCACATCCACATGGCCCTGGCGCAGCGCCAGCTGCACGATCAGGCCCTGCAGCGAGGTGACACTCGGGTTCACCTCCAGCACGCGGCGGAAGGCCTGCTCGGCGAAGGCCAGCATGTCCTTGCCCAGGTAGGCGAAGCCGAGCGCGTACAGCACCCGCGAATCGCCCGGCAGGGCTTCGCTGGCGGCCGACAGCAGGGCCAGCGCGCGATCCACCTCGCCCCGGCGCAGCGCGACCATGCCCGAGAGCGCGGCCAGCTCCGGGTGCTCTTCGTCCACGCGGGTGGCCATGCGGGTCAGCCGCTCGGCTTCGTCCACGTCGTTGCGGGCCAGCGCCAGATGCGCCTGGATCACGTAGGCGGACAGTTCATTGGGGTTGAGTTCGGCGGTGCGGTCCAGTGCCGAGCCGGCCGCATCGAACTGGCGCAGGGCCAGCAGCAGGCCGGCCTGCTGCAGGTGCAGGTCGGCATTGTCCGGGGCCAGCGTCAGCGCCTGCTGCAGGCTGGCCAGCGCGTCATCGAACTGGCCCTGCTGCTGCAGCGACAGCGACAGCCAGCGGTGCGCCTGTGGCTGCTCCGGCTCGGTCGTGGTCCACTCGCGCGCCAGCTGCACGGCATCGTCCACCGCATTGCGGCGCAGGGCTTGGAGAATCTGGTCTTGCATGACGGTCCGAACTCGAGGGCAAACCCCGATTGTAGCGGGGCCGGCCGGCCTGGGCGGCCGCTCAGGCGGGCGTATTCGCCTCGATCCGCAGTCGCTGGGCCACCCAGCGCTCCGAGAAGCCATCGCCGCGCCAGTTCTCCAGGAAGCCGCAGTGGCCGCCCCAGGGGGCGATTTCCAGGTGGGCATGGGCCGGCAGGCGCCAGCCGTTGAAGGTGGCGAAGGGGATGACCGGGTCGTCCTGCGCCATCAGGATGTCGGCCGGCACCTGCAGCCCGGCCAGCCGGTCGCCGGCGATCGAGTACCCGTCGAAGTAGGCCTGCAGCGAGCCGAACTCGGTGTGGTGCTCGACCAGCCAGGCGGTCAGCGCGCGGATGTCCAGCTTCAGCACGCGGTCGTCCCAGTCGCTCAGCTCGGGGAACAGATCGCGCTTGCGGCGCAGCGAGCCGGCCCACTTGCGCCGGAAGTACCAGTCGTACATCGCCGGGCCGTTCTCGATGCTCTCCATCGTGATCGCCGGGTCCAGCACCGGGCAGACCGAGGCCACGCGGCGCAGCGGCACGCCGGCCGAGGGCGCGCGCAGTGCCAGGCGCAGCACGAAGTTGCCCCCCAGCGAGTAGCCGGCCGCGACCAGGGGCAGCTCCGGCCAGCGGCGGGCGATGTCGCCGGCGGCCTGCACCACTTCATCGATGCGGTTGGAGTGGAAGATGCCGGGATTGAGGTGATGGGTGTTGCCGTGGTCGCGGAAGTTCAGCCGGACCACGTCATAGCCTTCCTCCAGCAGCCGCGCGGCGGTCATGCGCATGTAGCTGGATTCGGCGCTGCCTTCCCAGCCATGCAGCAGCAGCGCCATGCCGATCGGCTGGCGCCCCTGGATATAGCTGTGCCAGCCCTGCAGGCGGACGCCTTCGCCACCATCGAGGATCAGTTCGTCGGTGTGCGCGCCGGTGGCCGCAAGCAGCACCAGCCCGCGCTGCATGCGCATCCGGCTGGAGCTGAGCATCGACTGCAGGTGCGGATTGCGCAGCCAACGCGGCGGTTGATAGTCGGCAGCGGTCAACATGGGCGCGAGCCTGCTCCCGGCTGCGACGCTGGCGCGTGAAGGAACACCGCCGGCTTACTCGGCGGACATGGCCGCCAGGATGCGCGCGCGCGAGGTTTCCGCGATGCGGCGACGGCCTTCCAGATCATGGGTATCAATGGGCGCGAGGAAGTGCACCTCGGCCCGCCGTGCCGGCTCTCCCAGCAGACGCAGGAAGTTGGCGAAAAAGCTCTCTTTCGGGCCGAAGGCGACAATGGTCTGCGCATCACCGCGCCAGCCATAGCGCAACGCCACCGGCTGGATCGGCACCTGGGTCTCGACCGCGGCCTGGAAAATACGCGCATGGAACGGGCCCACGTCATGGCCACCGCGGGTACGCCCTTCCGGGAACACACCCACGGCCTTGCCCTCGCGCAGGCGCACGACCATTTCCTGCATTACGCCGCCCAGCGATTCAGTGCTGCCGCGCTGGTGGAAAATGGTCTGCCCGCGCGCGGCCAGCCACCCGACCACCGGCCAGCCGGCGATCTCCTGCTTGGCCACGAAGCCCATCATGCGCTGGCTGTGCAGCATCGAGATGTCGACCCAGCTCACGTGGTTGGCCACGAACAGCACCGCACCCGGCAGCGGCGTGCCGATCCGGTGCAGACGGAACCCGAAGATCCACATCAGGCCGGCCGACCAGACGTTCACCGCCGCATGCTCGAGCGTGCGCTCGCCCACGCGCACGCGCGCCCACAGCGGCAGCATGGCGATCAGCAGCATCGGCAGGAACAGCAACAGGTGGACCAGCAGCAGCGGTACGCGGTACAGGTAACGGCACACACGCGCCACGCCGCCACGTGAGGCCGGAGTGGGGGAATTCATCCGCGAACGATACCCGAGCGCCGCAGGCTCTGCCAGCGGAATCCGGACAAATCGATGGCGTGCGCACGCCAGCCGCCGCAAGCGATCAAGCCAACGGCCAGCGGCGGCACAACGGCCGTCCGACATGCGCCGGCGCACTGTCGTGGGTCGCGCAACACAGCATCCGTGCCATGTGCGCGATCAGCCCGGGCGCACGGCCGGTACCACCGCCAGGGTCAGCCGCGAGGTGCAGACCAGCTTGCCGGCCTCGTCCTCGATGCGGATGTCCCAGACCTGGGTGCTGCGCCCGACATGCACCGCACGCGCGGTGCCGGTGACGGTGCCGGCGCGCACGGCGCGGATGTGGTTGGCGTTGATTTCCAGCCCCACGCAGACCTGCTGCGTCGTATCCACGCACAGATTGCCGGCGCTGCTGCCGAGGGTTTCCGCCAGCACCACCGAGGCGCCACCGTGCAGGATGCCGTAAGGCTGGCGGGTACGCGGGTCGACCGGCATGGTCGCGCTGATCCAGTCCTCGCCGGCGGCGGTGAACGTGATGCCCAGATGCTCGATGAGCGTGTTGCGGCCGAGATCGTTGAGGGCTTCGATCGACACCGCTTCGCGGAATACCTGGGACATGCAGCTTCTCCGTGGGGGTTGCAGACTTACAGAATCGGGACCAGCCCGGCGCCGAAGGCGGTGAGCATGCGCACCAGCAGCCACTTCGGCCCGACGTTGACCTCGGGGAAGTCCCCGACGGCCACATAGCAGGTGTGGAAGGCCGGGTCCTGCCGCTTGAGCGGGTCCGGGCACTCGGGCCCCGGCTGGAATTCGTAATCGGTGGCGTAGCGCCACGGCCAGAAATCGAGCACCGGCAGCGCCTCGGAGGCCTTGCCGACGCTGTAGTTCAGGCCGGACAGCACCGGCGGCTTGGCCCGCGGCGCGACCACCCAGGAGTTCTGCGGATGGATGTCACGCAGGATGCTCTGCGCCAGCGCTTCGGCGAACACGGGGTCATCGATGATCACCGCGCCTTCGGTGTTGTAGTTCTCGCTGCGCGGATCGAAGTTGTGCGTGCCGATCACGCCGATGCGGCGATCCACCACCATCGACTTGGCATGCAGGCCCATGCGCGCGCCCTTGCGGGTGACCGGCAGCGGTTTGTTGACCGCCTTGGTGCCCAGGAACGAGGGCCGGGTTTCGGCACGCAGCACGCGGCGCTCGACCACGCTGCCATCGGTACGCCGGCGCGCGGATGGACCCGGCGTGGGCTGGCGCGTGACGCGGGCGTCGCTGGCACTGTCCGCATCGCTGCCGGCATCGCGGCCGCGGCGACCATCGGCAGTACCGCTGCCGCGCGCATTGCTGCCGGCCGCGCTGCCACCGAGCAGGCTGCTGCGCTTGCCCTGCGACGGCGGCACCTCGGTTCCCAACGGGGCGGGCAGCAGGTTGCGGTAATCCACCGGCGCGTCCAGCGGGAACGGCTTGAACTCGTAGATGTTGAAGCCCAGCTCGCGCAGGTTGCGACGCTTGTACTTGTAGGACAGCGCGTAGACGATCGGGTTGTCGGTGGCGGCCAGGCTGTTCGTCGACACCACCACGCGCGGTGCGTGCTCGCGCTTGCGCAGGTCGCGGAACAGGCGCTGTGCCGGCTTGGACAGCACCAGATACGGGGTCTGCAGCAGCACTTCGGACTGCGCGCTGGCGATCAGCGCGTCCAGCTGCGGCTCGGTCACGTGCTGGCCGTTGGCCGGCTGGCTGGCGCGTTCGCGGCGATGCTTGCGCGGCAGATCGGCGACGTACTGCACCGAGGCCACCGGCAGGGCGGTATCCACGAACGTGCGGCGCACGAAATCGGGATTGTCGGCCTCTTCGCTGACCCGCTCGACCCGCTCCGGCCGCCGGAAGTCGGCCGGCGGCATTGTCGGGACGCCCTGGCGGAGCAGCGTGCGCCCGACATCGTTGAGACGCTCGGCCGGCACGCTGCGCGGCGCGCGCCAGAACGCATCGAAGTTGGCGGCCATCTCGCGTACCTCCGGGCCGGCCACGATCACATCGCGGTCGCGGAAGTTGTATTCGCTGTCCCAGTCGTAATAGTCGTCCTGGTAGTTGCGTCCGCCGACCACGCCGAGTGCGTCGTCCACCACCAGCAGCTTGTTGTGCATGCGCTGGTTGAAGCGGCGGAAGCAGCACACCACGCTGGCGGCGTAATCGAAGTAGTTCAGGCGGGCCTTGCCGAAGGTCGGGTTGTAGACCCGCAGCGCGAAGTTGGCATGGCTGCCGGACAAGGCGCCGAGGATCTCCAGATCGGAGATCGCCGAGAGCTGGTCGATCAGCACCCGTACCTTGACCCCGCGGCGGGCGGCCGCCTGCAGTTCGTCCAAGACCAGCCGGGCGCTGTCGTCCTTGTCGAAGATGTAGGTCTGCAGGTCGATGCTGCGGGTGGCGCTGCGGATCAGGTTCAGCCGCGCGACCAGGGACACCTCGCCCTCGTCCAGGATGGTGGCGTAATGCCGCGGCTGGTCCGGCCGGGATTCGGCGAACGCGCGGCCACCCAGGGCGCGCAGCGGTGAATCCAGCGCACAGCGGTCCGGCTGGTCGCAGTCGACCACGGTCGAGCGCGCCTGCACGGCGATGCCGGCCGCGCGGTCGCGCTCGGCGTTGGACAGCGAGGCACAGCCGCTGCCCAGCAACAGCGTTGCCAGCACCAACAGACGCAGCAATGGGTTCACGGTTTCGGCGCCTCGCTCAGACGCGCACGCAATACAAAAGTCACTCGATCACTCAGGGCAAGCTGCCAGCTGTCCATTCCATACCGGCCACGCTGGACGGTACCGCGGCTGACCACATCGCAATCATACCCGGCCCGGGCACACGCCGGCGGTTCGACCCGCAGGGTCTCCGGGTGGCTGACCCCGCGCAGGATCAGGCGGCCCTCGATGCTGCCGCCCTTGTCGACCACCTCGGGCCAGTACGGCAGCGAGTCGAACTCGACCACCGGGTAGCGGGCCGAGTCGAAGAACTCCTCGCCGCGCATCCAGCCGGTGTAGCGGGGCTTGCCGGGAATCTCGACGTAGCGGGTGAACATCCGCAGGTGCACCTGGTGGCGACCGTCGGAGAGCACCTCGATGTTGCCTTCGAAGCGGGGGAATACCCCCTCCATGCGCTGCCCCAGCCGCGTCCGGATCTCAAATCCGAAGCGCGAGCTGGCCGTATCGAAGGCCAGGGCATGGCTGGTCGGCGCTGGTACCGACGACGGCGGGGCGGCATGCACCGCCCCTGCCATCAACAGCAGCCCGAACCACGCCGCGCGGACTGCCCACACCGCTTACGGCCACCAGAAGGCGGTCAGGCTGGCCACGCCGGGCTCGATGGCAGCCTCGCGGTCGAAGGCCAATACCGCGATCCCGCCCGGCGGCATGCCGCGGTAGTCGCTGCTGGTGCCCTCGCTCATCAGGGCCACCAGTTGTTCCAGGCCGGGGTTGTGGCCCACCACCAGCAGGCGGTCCACATCGCGGCGCGCATCGATCAACCCCATCAGGGTGCCCGGGGTGGCGTCGTAGACGGCATCCTCCAGCCGCTTCTCGACGAAGCCGGTGATGCCCAGTACGGCCTCCAGGGTTTCGCGGGTCCGCCGTGACGGCGAGCAGAGCACGCAGTCGGGCAGCAGGTTGTTTTCCTTGAGCCAGCGGCCGGCGGCCTCGGCTTCGGCCAGACCGACCGGCGACAGCGGGCGGTCCAGATCGGCCTGGCCGGTGCTGGCGGTTTCGGCATGGGCGTGACGCAGCAGTATCAGTTCTCGCATGGGATCTCTCGTATCAGGCTTTCTTCAGCCACTTCAACAGCGGCTCCCAGTCACTCTGGTGCTCGCGCACCTGGGCCGAGCGGTAGTCGAACAGACTCCGTCCCAGCCCGACCATCACCACATAGCTCTGGCTGTCGCGCAACTGCGCGACGACCTCATACGGCCAATCGGCCAACATCTGTATCGCCTGTTGCGAGGTCTGCGTCCAGGGTTTGGTGCGGTTGAGCACCAGGCCGACCGGCAGGCTGCGGTTGTGCACGCGGGGGACGCGCGACAGGCTGTTGAGGAAGCCGACGATGGCCTCGATGTCCAGCGCCGAAGGCAATACCGGCACCACCACGGCATCGGCAACGTCAAGGAAATGCGGAATATCGTCGGCCATCGCACCGGCCGGGGCATCGATGATGACCTCCTCGGTGCCGTCGGGAATCAGTCGTTCCCAGCTCTTTTTGCGGTACACGTCGATCGGCAGCACGGCGCTTTCCAGGACCGAGCGCCGTTGTGCCCAACGGGTACTGGAGCCCTGTGGATCGGCATCGGCCAGCACGGTCGGTCTGCCCTGCAATGCCGAATGCGCGGCCAGGTGGGTGGCAACGGTGGTCTTGCCCACCCCGCCCTTGGAACCGGCCACCAGGATCGTCTTCATGCAAGCCTCGCTTCCGGGGAACGTTTCCGCAGCCTACACCGGCGCCTGTGACGGAGATAGTCGCAGCGCTGAACCCGAACCGACGGCCGTGGCTTTGCTATCGTGGATGGTTCCAATGGACTGACCGCCAGCATGAGCGAACTACAGGACCTCAGCGCGCTGATCCGCGCCAACACCCCGCTGATCATCATCGAGACCCAGGATGAGGGCCGGGTGGTGGAGCTGTTCCGGCAGACCCTCATGCATGTCTGGCGTGCCCTGCACCGCTGGTCGATCACCGAAGGCCTGCGCCGGATCGACATGGACCGCGAGGACGACCCGGTCGGCCCGCCGGATGCCAGCGCGGCGCTGCAGATGATCCGGCAGGCCGAGCAGCGCGGCATCTACCTGCTGCTCGATTTCCATCCCTACCTGGGGTATGCCAGCCATCAGCGCGCGCTGCGCGACCTGATCCAGCGGCGGCACTGCGAGGCGCACGTGCTGGTGCTGATCGGGGCCAAGGTCGAGCTCCCGGCCGAGCTGGAAGCGCTCGCCACCCGCTTCAACCCGCGCCTGCCCGACCTCAACGCGCTGCTGAAGATGCTGCGCGAGGAAGCCGAAGCCTATGCCCGCGAGAACGGCGGACGGCGCGTGGAGGTGGACAACGAGGCGGTCCAGAAAATCCTGCACAACCTGCGCGGGCTGAGCCTGGTCGATGCCCGGCGGATCGCCCGGCAGCTGATCTTCGCCGACGGCGCGCTCAGCCAGGACGACCTGCCGCAGCTGGCCCGGCTCAAGTTCGAGCTGCTCAACCGCGCCGGGCACCTGCACTACGAATACGACACCACCCGCTTTGCCGACGTGGCCGGCGCCAACCGGCTCAAGCGCTGGGTCAACCAGCGCCGCCCGGTGTTCCTCGGCGGTGCCGGCCCGGCCGGCCTGGATCCGCCCAAGGGCATGCTGCTGCTCGGCGTGCAGGGCTGTGGCAAGTCGATGCTGGCCAAGGCGACCGCTGCCGGTTTCGGCGTGCCGCTGCTGCGGCTGGACTTCGGCAGCCTGTACGACAAGTTCCACGGCGAGACCGAGAAGAACCTGCGCGAGGCGCTGGCCTCGGCCGAGCAGCTGGCGCCCTGCGTGCTGTGGATCGACGAGATCGAGAAGGGCCTGGCCAGTGGCGGCGAGGATGGCGGCGTCTCCCGCCGCGTGCTGGGCCACCTGCTGACCTGGCTGGCCGAGCGCAAGAGCACGGTGTTCATCGTCGCCACCGCCAACCAGGTGCACGAGCTGCCGGCCGAGCTGCTGCGCAAGGGCCGCTTCGATGAGATCTTCTTCGTCGACCTGCCCGATCCCAACACCCGGGTCGAGCTGCTGCGGCTGCACCTGGGCAAGCGCCAGCTCAACGCCGACGACTTCGCCCTGCCGGCGCTGGCGGCCGCGGCGGAGGGCTTCTCCGGCGCGGAGATCGAACAGGCCGTGGTCTCCGGGCTGTACGCCGCGCATGCCGAATCCCGGGCGCTGGATACCGGGCTGCTGATGCAGGAAATCCGCGGCAGCCGGCCGTTGTCGGTGTTGATGGCCGAACAGGTCACCGCACTGCGCGACTGGGCCCGGGGGCGCACGGTCAGCGCGGACGAGTGACGCCCGCGCCTCATCCCGCCAGCTGGTGCAGCACCCACACCCACGCCGGCAGCGTCACCAGCGACAGGAGGATGCCGTAGCCGACCAGCGCGGCGGCCAGGCGCGGGGCGAGGCGGTGGGACATCGCCAGCGCGGCGGCGGTGATCATGGTCGGCATCGCCGATTCGAGCACATTGGCCTGCAGCATCGTGCCCTGCAGCCCGAAGGCCCAGGAGATCGGCAGCGCCAGCGCCGGCATCACCAGCAGCTTGAGCAGCAGGCCGATGCCCAGCGGCTTGAGTTCATCCAGGGGCAGCCGCAGCTGGATCGAGAAGCCCACCGCCAGCATCACCAGCGGCAGCATCGCATCGGCCAGCTGCTTCAGCCCGGTGCCGATCCAGGCCGGTGGCTGCTCGGGCATCAGGGTCAACGCGAACAGCAGCGCCCACAGCGGGGGGAACTTCGCGATCCGCAGCAGGATCTGCGCGGCGGTGGGCGGGGTATCGCCGCTGTAGCGTGCGATCACGTACAGGCCGAAGGTCGACAGCAGTACGAAGGTGCCGAACTGGTCGTAGACCACCGCATACGGCAGGGCGGGGTCGCCGAGCAGCGCGCGCACCATCGGGTAGCCGATGAAACTGGAATTGGCCAGCGCCACGCAGATCAGCAGCACCGCGTGCACGTCGCGGGCGAAGCCGAACGCGCGCGTGGCCAGGCTGATCAGGACCAGGGTGGCGAGCATGAGCAGCCACGGCGTCGCCACCAGTCCGATCAGGCTGGCATCCAGGTGCAGCCGCGGGACATAGATCAGCACCGCCGCCGGCAGGCACACGTACAGCACGATGCGGTTGAGCACATCGGCGGTGTTGTCGGGCAGCGCGCGCAGGCGCGAGAACGCCATGCCCAGGCCGAGCATGGTCAGGATGAGCGCGAATGCATCGAAAGCCATCGCGACAGCCTAGCTCACGCGCCTGCGGTCTACGCCCCGACCTTGGTCGACGTGCCGGCGCCCCGCGCGACCGACAGTCCCTGACCGCCCGCGCGGGCAGGGACGCCCGATCACGGCCAGGCCGGCGGTTTCTCGGCCCACGCCTGCTGGATTTCGGCCAGCGTGCTGCGTTCGCTGTCGCGCCAGCCCGGCAGCAGGGCGGCGTAGCGGTCCGTCCCGCTCCACTGCTGCGGCTCGGTGCGCACCGCGGCGGCATACCACTGCACCGCATCGCTCCTGCGGCCCAGTGTCCACAGCGCGAGCGCGTACGTGGGCGGCACCCACGACGGGTTGCCGCGCAGCCCGTTCTGGGCCGTCGTCCACTGCGCCAGCGCGGCCTCGGTATCGCCCATGCGGAACAGGTCCCAGCCGTAGTTCCAGCGCACCGAACGCGCCTGCATCGAGCTGACGGCGGTCGTCGAGGTGGCCTGTTCGTACAGGCTGCGCCCCAGTTCCGGCCGCCCCTGCGCGATCGCCACGCCGGCCAGCTGCACGGTCGCCTCCAGCGTCTTGCGGCCGCGTTCGCGCTGCTTCATCAACTGGTCGACCAGGTCGGCACTGCTGCCCGTCACCGCCACCATCGGCGTGGCGGCCGCATCGTTGTCGAAGTAGAACTCCTGCACCGCCGGCAGCGATTGCGCCGACACGTTGAACACACAAGCCCCCATGGCCAGCATCACGCCGGCCAGCATCTGTCTTGCAACTGCCATGCAAACTCCCCCAGGTTGTCACAACAACCTCCCCTCCTGATCCTAACCGCAGCGCGGGCCCGGCACCAAGCGCCGCCGACCGGCGGTCGGCGCTA
This sequence comes from Stenotrophomonas sp. TWI1183, assembly GCF_039673115.1. NCBI lineage: Bacteria > Pseudomonadati > Pseudomonadota > Gammaproteobacteria > Lysobacterales > Lysobacteraceae > Stenotrophomonas > Stenotrophomonas sp. TWI1183. Next base: position 32,452 of record NZ_JBDJKZ010000022.1, on the reverse strand, counting down.
CCGGCCGCGGCGCCAGACCCGCAGGCGGTTGTTGGCCGGCATCGCCACGTCCTCGACCAACACCATGCCCACCCCGGCCGCCAGCGCATCCACCGCCTCGGCGTCGCGGATGCCCGAGGCCGGATCCCGCGCCTTCAGCCACGCATCGAACTGGCGGTTGCTGTCGCTGCTGAAGGCGCCGTGGTGATTGAAGGGCCCGTAGATCGCCAGCACGGCGTCGTCGGCCATGACTGCGGGCAGTCCGGCGAACAGCGCCTGGACGTGCGCCCAGCTCATGATGTGCAGGGTGTTCGCGCTGAACACCGCATCGAACGCCAGCGCGACGGCCGGCAGCGGGCCGAGCCCGGGCGCGGGCGACAGCACCGCCTGCAGCGGCCACGGGGCGGGCGTGTTGGACAGGCCGGCGGCCTGCAGCCGCGCGGCGATCCCGGGCAGATGATCCGGATGGTCGCTGGCCTGCCACTGCAGGTGCGGCAGCGCGCCGGCGAAGTGTTCGGCATGCTGTCCGGTGCCGCTGCCGATCTCCAGCACCCGGCGGCGGTCGGCGAAGTGGCGCTGCAGCACCGCCAGGATCGGCGCGCGGTTGCGCTCGCAGGCCTCGGACCAGCGTATCTGGCTCATCGGAATGTCACACCGGCAGGGAATCGATCTCCATCCAACCATGACCGCAGTCACTTGTGCCACTGTGCGCTGGCACCGAAAGTCGAAGACTTGTCCAACGCCGGCCGCCTCCGTGCCGTCGGCCGTCCTTGGGGGATGTGAGCTGTGCAACGTCGTGAGTTCCTAGCGCTGTCTGGAATGGGCCTGGCTGGCCTGGTACTGCCGCACGGCCGGCTGATCGCCGCCGAGCAGCTGCTCGAACCGGGCGATGTCGGCCGGCGCAAGGCACTGGCCGAGGCCGCGCTCGCCGCCGCCAAGCGGGCCGGCGCCAGTTACTGCGACGTGCGCATCGGGCGTTACCTCAACCAGGCGATCATCACCCGCGAGAGCAACGTCCAGAACGTCACCAACAGCGAATCCTCGGGCATCGGCATCCGGGTGATCGTCAACGGTGCCTGGGGCTTCGCGGCCACGCACCAGCAGACGCCGGCCGCAGTGCTGGCCACGGTGGAGCAGGCCGCAGCGATCGCCCGTGCCAACGCCGGCATCCAGACCCGCCCGGTGCAGCTGGCCCCGGTCACCGGGGTCGGTGATGTGAGCTGGAAGACGCCGATCCGCACGAACGCGATGGCGGTGCCGATCAAGGACAAGGTCGACATGCTGCTGTCGCTGAACGCGGCCGCGCTCAATGCCGGTGCCGACTTCATCAACTCCACGCTGTTCCTGGTCAACGAGCAGAAGTTCTTCGCCTCCAGCGATGGCTCCTTCATCGACCAGGACGTGCACCGGATCTGGCTGCCGTTCACCGCCACCGCGATCGACAAGGCCAGCGGCAAGTTCCGCACCCGCGCCGGGCTGTCCTCGCCGATGGGCATGGGCTACGAGTTCCTGGATGGCGACGCGCGCGGCAAGATCGCGCTGCCGGGCGGCGTGATCGCCTACCGCGATTCCTACGACCCGGTCGAAGATGCCATCGCCGCGGCCCGCCAGGCCCGCGAAAAACTCAAGGCACCATCGGTCAAACCGGGCAAGTACGACCTGGTGCTGGACCCGTCCAACCTGTTCCTGACCATCCACGAGAACGTCGGCCACCCGCTGGAGCTGGACCGCGTGCTCGGCTACGAGGCCAACTACGCCGGCACCAGCTTCGCCACGCTGGACAAGCGCGATGCGGGCTTCCGCTGGGGCAGCGACATCGTCAACTTCTTCGCCGACAAGACCGCGCCGGGCAGCCTGGGGGCGGTGGGCTACGACGATGAAGGCGTGAAAACCAAGCGCTGGGACCTGGTCAAGGACGGCATCCTGGTCAACTACCAGGCCACCCGCGACGAGGTGCATATCCTGGGCGAGAAGGAATCGCACGGCTGCAGCTATGCCGATTCGTGGTCCAGCGTGCAGTTCCAGCGCATGGCCAACGTCTCGCTGGCGCCGGGCAGGACGCCGCTCAGCGTGGCCGACATGATCAGGAACGTGGAGAACGGCATCTACATCCACGGCCGTGGCTCGTACTCGATCGACCAGCAGCGCTTCAACGCGCAGTTCGGCGGCCAGCTGTACTACCAGATCAAGAACGGTGAGATCACCGGCATGATCGAGGACGCCGCCTACCAGATCCGCACGCCGGAATTCTGGAATGCCTGCAGCGCGATCTGCGACGAGCGCGATTTCCGCTTCGGCGGTTCGTTCTTCGATGGCAAGGGCCAGCCGGGCCAGGTCTCGGCGGTTTCGCACGGCTCGTCGACCACGCGCTTCGATGGCATCAACATCATCAACACCGCACGCAGCCTGGGATGAGCCCGTCCCCGCTCCGTGCCGAATGTCACTACCGCGGCGCCCGCATGGCCGCAAGAATCGGCTGTGCCGCCGCGGCGGTCGCCCTGATGTCGCTGTTTCCCTGCCACCCCCACACCGACGTGGAGAGCTGCCTTGCAAAGACGTGACTTCCTCGCCCTGACCGGGCTTACCGCCGGCGGACTGATCGTGCCGTCGTTCTTCGGCAAGGTCATTGCCGCCGAACAGCTGCAGAGCGCGCTCGATCCGGCCCTGAAGAAGCGCCTGGCCGACGCCGCGCTGGCCGCCGCCCGCCAGGCCGGCGCAACCTACTGCGACGTGCGCATCGGCCGTTACCTGCGCCAGTACGTGATCACCCGCGAGGACAAGGTCCAGAACGTGGTGAACACCGAATCGACCGGCGTGGGCATCCGCGTGATCGTCAACGGCGCCTGGGGCTTTGCCGCCACCAACCAGCTCGGCACCACCGATGTGGCACGTGCCGCGCAGCAGGCCGCCGCGATCGCCAAGGCCAACGCCGGCGTGCAGACCGCCCCGGTGCAGCTGGCAGCCGCGCCCGGCGTGGGCGACGTGTCCTGGCGCACGCCGATCCGCAAGAATGCGATGGACGTACCGATCAAGGAGAAGGTCGAGCTGCTGCTGGACGTCAATGCAGGCGCGATGGGCGCCGGCGCCAGCTTCGTCAACTCGATGCTGTTCCTGGTCAACGAGCAGAAGTACTTCGCCTCCACCGATGGCTCCTACATCGACCAGGACGTGCACCGCATCTGGGCGCCGATGACGGTCACCGCCATCGACAAGAGCACCGGCAAGTTCCGCACCCGTTCGGGGCTGTCCTCGCCGATGGGCCTGGGCTACGAGTACCTCGATGGCGTCGGCACCGGCAAGGCGGTCTCGCCCAACGGCGTGGTCAACTACCGCAACTCCTACGACATGAAGGCCGATGCGATCGCCGCGGCCAAGCAGGCGCAGGAAAAGCTCAAGGCACCGTCGGTGAAGCCGGGCAAGTACGACCTGATCCTGGATCCGTCGCATACCTGGCTGACCATCCACGAGTCGGTCGGCCACCCGCTGGAACTGGACCGCGTGCTCGGCTACGAAGCCAACTACGCCGGCACCAGCTTCGCCACGCTGGACAAGCGCGAGCAGCATTTCCAGTACGGCAGCGACAAGGTCAACATCTTCGCCGACAAGACCCAGCCGGGCAGCCTCGGCGCGGTCGGTTACGACGATGAAGGCGTCAAGACCAAGCGCTGGGACCTGATCAGCGAAGGCAAGCTGGTCGATTACCAGACCATCCGCGACCAGGCCCACATCCTGGGCAAGACCGAGTCCGACGGCTGCTGCTACGCCGATTCGTGGTCCAGCGTGCAGTTCCAGCGCATGGCCAACGTGTCCCTGGCGCCGGGCAAGACCAAGCTGAGCGTGGCCGACATGGTCAAGGACGTCGAGAACGGCATCTACATCATCGGCGACGGCTCGTTCTCCATCGATCAGCAGCGCTACAACGCGCAGTTCGGTGGCCAGCTGTTCTATGAGATCAAGAACGGCCAGATCACCCGCATGCTCGAGGACGTGGCCTACCAGATCCGCACCCCGGAGTTCTGGAACGCCTGCACCGCCGTGGCCGATGAAAGCGACTACCGCCTGGGCGGTTCGTTCTTCGACGGCAAGGGCCAGCCCGGCCAGGTCTCGGCGGTCTCGCACGGTTCGTCCACCGCGCGCTTCAACGGCATCAACGTCATCAATACCGCGCGCAGCCTCGGCTGACCGGTCAGGAGCCCCAATCCATGAGTATTTTCACCGAAGCCCAGGCCAAGGCCATCCTCGACAAGGTCATCGCGCTCTCCAAGGCCGATGAGTGCACCGCCGTGCTGGCGGGCTCGATCGACGGCAACATCCGTTTCGCACTGAACAACGTCTCCACCAGCGGCATCGTCGACAACACCGAACTGGCCGTCACGGTCGCCTTCGGCAAGCGGGTCGGCACCGCCTCGATCAACGAGTTCGACGACGCCGCGCTGGAACGCGTGGTGCGCCGTGCCGAGGATCTGGCCCGTCTGGCCCCGGAGAACCCGGAATTCCTGCCGGCGATCGGCAAGCAGACCTACCGGTCCAGCCCGACCTTCAGCGAGTCCACCGCGGCGATCGACCCGGCGTTCCGCGCCAAGGTCGCCGCCGACTCGATCGCGCCGTGCCGTGGCAACGGCCTGATCGCAGCCGGCTTCCTCGAAGACGGCCAGAGCTTCCAGGCCACCGCCAACAGCAACGGCAACTTCGGTTACCAGCGCGGCACGAACTTCGATTACACCTGCACGGTGCGCACCGAAGACGGCCGCGGTTCGGGCTGGGTCGGCCGCAACCTCAAGGAGGCCGCTGATTTCAAGGCCGACCAGGACATCCGCATCGCCATGCGCAAGGCCACCGAATCGGCCGAAGCCAAGGCGCTGGAGCCGGGCAAGTACACGGTGATCCTGGAGCCGGCTGCCGCGGCGGGCCTGATCAGCTTCATGATGAACTTCTTCGATGCGCGCTCGGCCGATGAAGGCCGCAGCTTCCTGTCCAAGAAGGGCGGCGGCAACAAGCTCGGCGAACAGGTCTACGACCCGCGCGTGAACATGGTGGCCGACCCGTGGCACCCCGAGGCCGCCGTGCTGCCGTGGGATAATGAAGGCCAGCCGCGCGAGAAGCTGGACATCATCAAGAACGGCAAGATCGCCAACCTCAACTACTCGCGCTTCTGGGCGCAGAAGCAGGGCAAGACCGCCAACGCGCGGCCGGGCAACCTGCTGATGGCCGGTGGCGACAAGAGCACCGCCGAGCTGGTGCGTGGTACCCAGAAGGGCATCCTGGTCACCCGCACCTGGTACATCCGCATGGTCGATCCGCAGACCGTGCTGCTGACCGGCCTGACCCGCGATGGCACCTTCTACATCGAGAACGGCCAGATCAAGCACCCGGTGAAGAACTTCCGCTTCAACGAATCGCCGGTGATCATGCTCAACAACATCGAAGAACTGGGCAAGCCGGTGCGTGTGGCCGGTGACGAATCCAGCCTGGTGATGATGATCCCGCCGATGAAACTGCGCGATTTCACCTTCACCTCGTTGTCCGACGCGGTCTGATGCACGGTCGTGACGGCCGCTGGCCGTCTCCCCGTCTGGCCGGTTGCCCCCGGGAACGTGCGTGGCGATGAACCGCGCACAGTTCCTGCGCCTGATGCTGGGCAGTGCCGCCTTCGCGGCATTGCCCGCGCCGGCGCGCGCCCAGGCCGGGCGCTATGACTTCTGGTTCACCCGCCTCAAGTACGACTCCGGCGACTGGGACGTGGATGCACGCATGCCGTCCAACGTGATCACCTCGCTGATCGATTACACCTCCCTGCGCGTGGACCCGACCGAGCACGTGATCGCCCTGTCCGATCCGCGCATGCTGGAGGCGCCGTTCTGCTATCTGGCCGGGCACAAGCTGGTCGAGTTCAATGCCGCCGAGCGGCAGAACTTCGTGCGTTACGTGCGCAACGGCGGCTTCGTGTTCGTCGATGACTGCAACCACGACATCGACGGCCTGTTCGCCAAGTCCTTCGAAGCACAGATGGCCAAGCTGTTCGGGCCGAAGGCGCTGAACAGGCTGCCGAACAACCACGCGCTGTACCGCAGCTTCTTCCGCTTTCCCGAGGGCCCGCCCGCCACGGGGTTCGAGCTCAATGGCTGGGGCGACGACCTGGTCCACGATTACCTCAAGGGCATCGAGATCGATGGCCGGCTCGGCGTGCTCTACAGCAACAAGGACTACGGCTGCGAGTGGGACTACGACTGGCGCAACAAGCGTTTCCTGGCCGAAGACAACACCCGCTTCGCGGTCAACATCATCATGTATGCGTTGAACAGTTAGGTTCCTTCCTGCATTCCAGCCACGCATGGCGTGGCTCTACACCGATCTCTGCGAGTGCCTTATGACGACCGACAGCCTTGATGTCCTCCTGCCCCGACTGGATCACCTGCGCAGCGCGCTGGGCCAGGCCGTGGTCGGCCAGCACACCGTGGTCGAGCAGCTGCTGATCGGCCTGCTGGCCGGTGGCCACTGCCTGCTGGAAGGCGCACCGGGCCTGGGCAAGACCCTGCTGGTGCGCTCGCTCGGCCAGGCGCTGGAGCTGCAGTTCCGCCGGGTGCAGTTCACCCCGGACCTGATGCCCAGCGACATCCTCGGGACCGAGCTGCTGGAAGAAGACCACGGCACCGGCCACCGTCATTTCCGCTTCCAGAAGGGCCCGATCTTCACCCACCTGCTGCTGGCCGACGAGCTCAACCGTACCCCCCCCAAGACCCAGGCCGCGCTGCTGGAAGCGATGCAGGAGCGTACCGTCAGCTACGCCGGCACCACCTATGCGCTGCCGGCGCCGTTCTTCGTGCTCGCCACGCAGAACCCGATCGAACAGGCCGGCACCTACCCGCTGCCCGAAGCGCAGCTGGACCGTTTCCTGCTGCACGTGCGGGTGGACTACCCCACCGAGCAGGAAGAGCGCGACATCCTGCTGCAGACCACCGGCAGTGCCACGGGCAGCGTGCCCAAGGTGATGCACGCCGAAGACGTGCTGGCCCTGCAGGCGGCCGTGCGCCAGGTGCACATCAGCGAGGACGTGCTGACCTGGATCACCCGCCTGGTGCGTGCCAGCCGACCCGGCAGCGATGCGCCGGCGGCGGTGAACCAATGGATCAAGTGGGGTGCCGGCCCGCGTGCCGGACAGTCGCTGGTCCTGGCGGCCAAGGCACGTGCACTGCTGCAGGGCCGTTTCGCCGCAACCCGCGAGGATGTGCAGGCGCTGGCGGCCCCGGTGATGCGCCATCGCCTGCTGTTGTCCTTCGCCGCCGAGGCCGAGCAGAAGAGCGCCGACGACGTGGTCGCCGCGCTGCTGCAGGCCGTGCCGTTCCCGGGTTGATCCACACGCCGTGAGCCGCAACGCACCGATCGCGATCCCCGCCGATGTCCGCAGCCGCCTGAAGGCACTGCGGCTGCTGCCGCGCCGTGCGCGCGGCGCGCACGGGATCGGCCAGCACGCCAGCCGCAGTCGTGGCGCCGGGCTGGAGTTCGCGCAGTACCGCGCCTATGAGCCCGGAGATGAGCTGCGGCAGATAGACTGGAAGCTGTACGCGCGCTCGGACCGCTTCTTCGTCCGCGAATCCGAGCGCGAAAGCCCGATCACGCTCTGGGTGCTGCTCGATGCCACCGCCTCGGCGGGCCAGAGCGATCGCGCCCGACCGGACTGGTCGCGGCTGGACCACGCCTGCGCCACCGCCGCCTGTCTGGTCGAACTGGCCCTGCAGCAGAGCGATCGCTTCGGCGTGATCGTCCTGACCGGCGAGGGCGTGCACCTGGTGCCGGCCGGCCATGGCCCGCGCCAGCGCGACCGCGTGCACCTGCTGCTGCGCCAGGTGCAGGCCAACGGCAGGTGGCCGCCGGTCACGGCGCTGGCACCGATCTGGGAGCGCGTACAGGCCGGCGACCTGCTCGTTGCGCTGGGCGATGGTTTCGACGAGGCCGGCATTGTGCTGCTGGAGCGGCTCGCCGCTGCGCGCCGCGAGGTGCTGCACCTGCAGCTGCTGACCGCCGAAGAGCGCGATTTCCCGTTCACCGAGGGCCACCGCTTCCGCGATCCGGAGACCGGCGAAGAACTGCTGGGCGACGGCCGCGCCATCCGCGCGGATTACCTGGCCCGCTTCGACACGGCGCAGCGCGCATTGCAGGCACGCCTGCAGAGCAGTGGCATCGTGCATGCCACCGGTTATCTCGACCAGCCGCTGGATCAACCGCTGCGTGTGCTGCTCGGTGCCGGGGGCGGCGCATGAGCCTGCTGTATCCGCTTGGCTTGCTGGCACTGGCTGCGTGGCTGGTGCCGCTGCTGATCCACCTTGCACGCCGCCATCAGTACGCGCCGCTCGATTTCGCCGCCCTGCGCTGGCTGCGGGCCCGGATCCGGCCGCGCCAGAAGATCCGTTTCGATGAGTGGCCGCTGCTGCTGGTGCGACTGCTGCTGCTCGCCGCACTGGCCCTGCTGCTGGCACGCCCGTTGTTGCACGACGCTGCGGCCGACACCCACCCGGTCACGGTGGTCGCCCCGGGGCTGGACGGCACTGCCCTGCGCGGGCGGGACGCCACGGGGGACTGGCGCTGGCTGGCCCCGGGTTTCCCGGCACTGGCCGATGCTGTCCCCGCATCCCCCTCACCGCTGGCCAGCCTGCTGCGCGAGCTGGACCAGACCCTGCCCGCCGGTGCGCCGCTGACCGTCTACATTCCCGACCCGATGCCCGGGCTGGATGGCGAGCGCCCGCGCCTGTCACGCGCCGTGACCTGGCGGCCGGTGCCCCTGGCGCCCGCCATCACACGCGCGGCGACGCTGCCGGAGGTGCAGGTCGGCGCCGGCATCGCCGACGCCGAGCAGCGGGTGCTGGCAGCGATCCAGCGCGCGTGGTCGAACCAACCGCTGTCGCCTGCACGCGCCGCGGGCACCGCCCCGGACGATGGCCAGCTCGGCGCGTGGCTTGCCGCTGGACCGTTGCCCACCGCCTGGCAGGCGTGGGTGCAGCAGGGCGGGAGTGTGCTGGTCACGCCCGGTGCCGCGGGGTCCGGCTGGACGCCGGCGCTGCGCGATGCACAGGGCGCGGTGGTGCTGGAACAACGGCAGGAAGGCAGCGGTCGTCTGCTGCGCTTCAGCGCAGCGCTGTCGCCGACGGAGCTGCCGGCATTGCGCGATCCCGGCTTCCCCCGCCAATTGCTGGCCGTCATCGCGGCACCGGCCGCGCCCACCCTCGCACCTGCGGCCACACAGGCACCGTTGCGTGGCGCTGCCGCACCGCTCCCCGCACCACGTGAGCTTGCGCCGTGGCTGCTGGCGCTGATCGTGCTGCTGTTCGCGCTCGAACGGCTGATGGCCACCTCGCCGCGCCGTGGAGCAGGGGCATGAACGCCATCACCCAGCGCGGCTGGCAGCGCGCGCGGCGGCGGCAGTGGTGGATCACCGCCGTACTCGCGGTACCGATCGCGCTGGCACTCAGTGCGGTTGCATGGCGGGTCGCGGGGTTCAATGCGTTCACCGTGATCCTGCTGCTGACGTTGCTGGTCGGCGTCGGGCTGGCCACCTGGCGCGCACGCCGGCTCGATCGCCAGTGGCTGGTTCGCCGCCTGGATGAACACCCGATCGCACAGGACAGTGCCGACCTGCTGTTCGCGACCCCCGACACGTTGAACCCGTTGCAGCGGCGCCAGCGCGCGCATGTCGAGGCGGCACTGCAGTCGCGCCTGCCCGAGCTGCGACCCCGCTGGCCGTGGCGCTGGGTACTGGCGTCGGCGGTGCTGTCAGTGCTGGCCATGGCCCTGGCCTTCGGCTGGCCGCGCGGCCAGAGCGCAGCGCCACTGTTCCCCGGCGCGAGCGCACCGCCGGCCACACCGGCGCAACCGCCGCAGCTGCGTTCGACGCGGCTGGAGATCACCGCCCCGGCCTACACCGGGCAGCCGGTGCGCGTGCAGAACGCGCTGGATGGCAAGGTCGCGCAGGACAGCCGCCTGCAGTGGTCGCTGCGCTTCTCCGCGCAACCGCACACCGCCGCCCTGCAGTTCCACGATGGCCAGCGCATCGCGCTGCAGCGCGAGGGCGACCTCTGGACCGCACGGTGGACCGCGACCCGCCCGGCGCTGTACCGCGTGGTGACCGAGCCCGCCCTGCGCGACACCCGTCTGTACCGGCTCGATGTGGTGCCGGATCGCCCCCCGGTGGTGCGCGTGATCGCCCCGGACCGCAGCCTCGTGCTGGGCACGCCCGGCCAGCGCCAGTGGCCGCTGCAGTTCGAGGCCACTGACGACCATGGTGTGGTCGGCACTGCGCAGTTGAAGGTCACGTTGGCCCAGGGCAGCGGTGAGAACATCACCTTCCGCGAGCAGACCTTCACCCTGACCGGCACCGGGCCGGCGACGCAGCGGCGCTTCGCGCGCACGCTCGATCTCGGCGCGCTGGGCGCCACCGAAGGCAACGATGTGATCGCGCAGCTGACCGTGCGCGACACCCACGCGCCCACCGCGCAGAGCGCACAGAGCAGCAGCGTCATCCTGCGCCTGCCCAGCGCCGCCGAGATCCAGGGCACCGACATGGAGGGCATGGTCAAGAGGACCCTGCCGGCGTACTTCCGCAGCCAGCGCCAGATCATCATCGACGCTGAGGCGCTGATCAAACAGCGCCGCCAGCTGCCGGCCGAGGAGTTCGTCAAACGCGCCGATGCGATCGGCGTGGACCAGCGCATCCTGCGCCTGCGCTATGGCCAGTTCCTCGGTGAGGAAAGCGAGGGCGGGGCCAAGCCGCCACCGACCAGCGACAGCCTGCCCACCAGCGACACGCCGGCGACCCCGCATGACGAGGATCATGATCACCATGGCGAGCCTGCGCAGGCCCAGGCCCAGGCGCAGGCCGGCCACGATGACCACGACCATGGCGCACAAACCGACGGCACCGCGCCCGTATTTGGCAGCGCCACCGATGTGCTCTCCGAGTACGGCCATACCCATGACCACGCCGAGGCCGCCACCCTGCTCGATCCCAAGACGCGCGCCACGCTGAAGGCGGCGCTCGACCAGATGTGGTCGTCGGAAGGCGAACTCCGCCAGGGCCAGCCCGAGCGCGCCCTGCCCTACGCCTACAAGGCGCTGGGTTTCATCAAGGAAGTGCAGCAGGCCGAGCGCATCTATCTGGCGCGGGTCGGTCCGGAGCTGCCGCCGATCGATGAAGGCCGGCGCATGACCGGCGATCGCGCCGAGCTGGCCAGCAGGGCATTGCCGCTGCGTGCGCTGGAAGCCCCCGACCAGGCCATCGTGCAGGTCTGGCAGCAGCTGGCCGATCCCGGCAGCGCGCCCGATCTGGACGCGCTGACCCAGTGGCTGCGGCGCAATGAAGCGCGGTTGCCGGATCCATTGAGCCTGGCCGCTGCCATCGAGACACTGCGCATCACCCCGGACTGCGCCGACTGCCATCAGGCCCTGCGCGCGCAGCTGTGGCGTGCCCTGCTGCGGCCGCTGCCGCAGGTGCCGCGTCGCAACGCACCCGATGCCATGGGCCAGCGATACCTGGATGCACTGGAGGCCACCCCATGAGCGAACCGCGCTGGATCCTGATCGCGCTGCTGGCCGTGCTGCTGCTGGCCAGCGCACGCCTGTGCTGGCAGCAGTGGCGGGGGCCGGTGCGGTCGCGCGGCGTGTTCGTCGGCCTGCTGCTGTTGCAGATCGCGGTAACCGCGCTGCTTTATCTGACCCTGGTGCCGCCGATGCAGCGCGCGGCCGGCGGTCAGCTCACCGTGCTGACCGCGGCGTCCGATCAGGCGCGCTGGTCGGCCGCGCCCGGCGAGACCGTGGTCGCGCTGCCGGAAGCGCCAACGGCGACCGATGCCCTGCGTGCACCCGACCTGGCGACTGCGCTGCGCCAGCATCCGGGTACAACCTCCCTTCGGCTGATCGGCGATGGCCTGACGGCCCGCGATCGCGATGTGGCGCTGCCGCGCGGCGTGCGTCTCGCATCGCCCGGCGCACCGCAGGGCTGGATGTCACTGCAGCCGCCGCCGGTCACCGCGCCCGGTGCGGTGTTCACCGTCAGCGCGCGTGCGCAGGGCGTGCCGGACGCGCGCGCCGAGCTGGTGGATCCGGCCGGCCTGGTCGTCGACCGTGCCACGCCCGGCGCCGATGGCAGCGTGCACCTGGACGGTGTGGCACGCGTCCCCGGGCAGAGTGTGTTCCGCCTGCGCCTGCTGGATGCCGGCCAGCATGTGGTCGATATCCTGGCCGTACCCGTGGACACCGTCGCCACGGCCACGCCGCGCCTGCTGATCCTGGCCGGTGCGCCAGGCCCGGAGCTCAAGTACCTGCGCCGCTGGGCCACGGATGCCGGGCTGCGCGTGCAGGCGCAGGCCAATGCGGGCGGAGGGGTATCGCTTGGCGATGCGCCGATCCCGCTCACCGCGGCCAGGTTGGCCGAAACCGATGTCGTGGTGCTGGATGAGCGCAGCCTGGCTGCACTGTCGGCCACGCAGCGCAGCACGCTGCAACAGGCCATCCGCAATGGGCTCGGTGTCCTGGTCCGTACCAGCGGTCCCCTTGGTGATGGCGCCCGCCAGGTGCTGCGCGGCTGGGGACTGTCCGTCACCGGCGGCAACCAGGCTGCGCCCCTGTCACTGCCCGCGGATGCCGACGCCGCCCTGCTGCAGGCGCGCCGTGGCCCACAGCGGCCCGCGTCGGACAGCACCGCCTACGTCGAGGAAGCAGACACCGCCTCGCACCAGGCCGCGCTGCCGGTGTTGGAGCGGTTGGCCGTGCAGACCGCCGGCGCGACGCCGCTGCTGCACGATGACAAGGGCACGTCGGTCGGCGGCTATCGCGCCCTCGGGCGCGGACGCGTCGCGCTGCTGCCGGTCACCGACAGTTATCGGCTGGTGCTGGCCGGCCGCGACGATCGCCATGCCGAGCTGTGGAGCAGCGTGCTGGCCAGCATCGCGCGCGCGCTTCCCGCCGCAGAGGTCCCACGCATCGATGCCATCACCCCCTGGGCCGGCGAGCGCATGGCCCTGTGCCACCTGCAGGCGACCGCGCAGGTGCGTGCACCGGATGGCGCGTTCATTCCATTGCGGATCGATCCGGCCAGCGGTGCGGAGCACTGTGCGGGCTATTGGCCAGCGCAGGCCGGCTGGCATCAGCTGCAGCAGGGCGAGAACCGCCACACGTTCTACGTGTTCGATCCGGCCACTGCGCGACCGCTGCATCGGCAGCAGCTGCGGGAGGCGACCGCACAGCGTCTGGCTCGCGGCACCGCCGCCGCATCGGCGGGCGTGGTCGAAACGCCGGGCGCACGCTGGCCGTGGCTGTTGGCCTTCGTGCTGGCGGCGGGGCTGCTGTGGTGGCTGGAGCGGCGGCGGGTGGCGCCAACGCGATGACAGCAGATCCGCCTGCCCGCTACTCCGGCAACGGCGTCAGCGGCGTCGGGCACCCACCCTGCTGCGCACACACCTCCATGGCGCGACGCTGTTCTTCCTCGGTGAGTTCCGGCGGAGGGCGGGCGGTCGCGGACTGGATCTGCGCGGGCCCGCCAGTGAGCTTGCTCACGCCCTGCGCGGCTTTGGCCAATCCCTGATTGATGCCCATCATCAGATAACCGCCACTCATGCTGACCTGCTCGGGCGACGGCGGCTCGCTCCAGGTGCGGCTGAAGCGATTGGGCTGCACCTGCACCGGATTCTTGAAGCGGTACAGATCCAGCGGCTCGTCGTCGGGCTTCAGCGCACGCACCTCGCCCAGCGTGGTGACCTCCCCCTGCGCTGTCACGGGCGGTGGTTCCACCGGCTCGGGTGCGGCGGCCTGCTGGGCCTGTGCGGCGGCACCCAGCAGCAGGCCGGCCAGCAGCGCGGCGCCTTGATGTCCACGTAATGCCACAGCGACTCCATCCGTGTTTGGTTGCGGGCTGATCTCAAGGATACGGAGGCCGGTGTCAGATTTCGTTGATGGCAGCTGTCCAGGCGACGCCGCCATGCACTGAACCATTCACCCGCGCGCACCCCGATGTCTCAGACATTGAGACGCGGTCATGTTTCCATAGCGTCCTTTGCAGACCGTTGTGACCATGGCTTACGAACTCGCCAAGCGCACTGAAGACGCCGAGCGCCGCCTCGCCACCACCGATGGGCTGCCCTCGCGCGATGGCGCGCTGCTGACCGCGCGCCTGCAGCGCCGCTACAACGACCGCATCACCGGCAGCTTCACGATTCCGGCCCGCGAGGGCCAGTACGCGCCGATCCCGGCCGATGTGCCCGACGCCCTGGTCCATGCGCTGAAGGCGCGTGGCATCGAGCAGCTCTACAGCCACCAGGCGCAGGCCTGGGAGGCCAGCCAGCGCGGCGAGCACGTGGCGATCGTGACCCCGACCGCCAGCGGCAAGTCACTGTGCTACACCCTGCCGGTGGTCAGCGCGGCGATGCAGGGCAAGGCCAAGGCGCTGTACCTGTTCCCGACCAAGGCGCTGGCCCAGGACCAGGTGGCCGAGCTGCTGGAACTCAACCGCGCCGGCGATCTGGGCGTGAAAGCCTTCACCTTCGATGGGGATACGCCGGGCGATGCGCGCCAGGCGATCCGCCTGCACGGCGACATCGTGGTCTCCAACCCGGACATGCTGCACCAGGCGATCCTGCCGCATCACACCAAGTGGGCGCAGTTCTTCGAGAACCTGCGCTACGTGGTCATTGATGAAGTGCACACCTACCGCGGCGTGTTCGGCAGCCACGTCACCAACGTGCTGCGCCGGCTCAAGCGGATCTGCGCGTTCTATGGCGTGGAGCCGCAGTTCATCCTGTGCTCGGCGACCATCGGCAACCCGCAGGCGCATGCCGAGGCGCTGATCGAAGCGCCGGTGACGGCCATCACCGAATCCGGCGCGCCCAGCGGGCCGAAGCATGTATTGCTGTGGAACCCGCCGGTGGTCAACGCCGATCTCGGCCTGCGTGCTTCGGCGCGTTCGCAGAGCAACCGCATCGCCCGCATCGCGATCAAATCCGGGCTGAAGACCCTGATCTTCGCGCAGAGCCGGTTGATGGTCGAAGTGCTGACCAAGTACCTCAAGGACATCTTCGACCACGACCCGCGCAAGCCGACCCGCATCCGCGCCTACCGCGGCGGCTACCTCCCCACCGAGCGCCGTGAGACCGAACGCGCCATGCGCGCCGGGCAGATCGACGGCATCGTCAGCACCTCGGCGCTGGAGCTGGGCGTGGATATCGGCAGCCTCGACGTGGTCATCCTCAACGGCTACCCGGGCAGCGTCGCCGCGACCTGGCAGCGCTTCGGCCGCGCGGGCCGCCGCCAGCAGCCCGCGCTGGGCGTGATGGTGGCCAGCTCGCAGCCGCTGGACCAGTACGTGGTGCGGCATCCGGACTTCTTCGCCGAGGCCTCGCCCGAGCATGCGCGCATCGCGCCGGACCAGCCGCTGATCCTGTTCGACCACATCCGCTGCGCCGCCTTCGAGCTCCCGTTCCTGGCCGGCGATCCGTTCGGCCCGATCGACCCGCTGGTGTTCCTGGAAGCCCTGGCCGAAACCGAGGTCGTACATCGCGAAGGCGACCGCTGGGAGTGGATCGCCGACAGCTACCCGGCCAACGCGGTCAGCCTGCGCTCGGTCGCCGATGGCAACTTCGTGGTGGTGGACCGCAGCGACGGCAAGCAGCAGATCATCGCCGAGGTGGATTATTCCGCCGCCGCGCTGACGCTGTACGAAGGCGCCATCCACATGGTGCAGTCCACGCCCTACCAGGTGGAGCGGCTGGACTGGGAAGGCCGCAAGGCCTATGTCACCCGCACCCACGTGGACTACTACACCGACAGCATCGATTTCACCAAGCTCAAGGTGCTGGACCGTTTCGATGGCTGCATCGCCGGGCGCGGCGACTCCCACCATGGCGAGGTGCACGTGGTGCGCCGCGTGGCCGGCTACAAGAAGATCCGCTACTACACCCACGAGAACATCGGCTACGGCCCGGTCAACCTGCCCGATCAGGAGCTGCACACCACGGCGGTGTGGTGGCAGTTGCCGCAGGCGCTGCTGCTGACCGCGTTCGACAGCAAGCAGGAAGCGCTGGACGGTTTCCTGGGCGCCGCCTACGCGCTGCACATCGTCGCCACGGTGGCGGTGATGGCCGATGCGCGCGACCTGCAGAAGGCCGTCGGCAATGGTGACGGTGCGTGGTTCGCGGTGGCCGACCAGAGCGGGCGCGGGCAGCTGCGTGGCGCCGAGTTCGATGCCAGCGCGATCGAACTGCAGCAGCAGTTCGTGCCCACGGTCTATCTGTACGACAACTTCCCCGGCGGCGTGGGCCTGAGCGAGCCGCTGTGGGTGCGCCAGGCCGAGCTGCTGCTGCGCGCGCGCGAACTGGTGCAGGGCTGCGACTGCAAGGCCGGCTGCCCGGCCTGCGTCGGCCCGGTGCTGGCCGGCCAGGAAGACGATGCCACCACGCCGAAGGCGCTGGCGTTGAAGGTGCTGGACCTGTTCGACAGTGCCGCCCTGCCGTCCGCGGCCGAACGTGAGCACCAGCATGCCGAGGTGGTCGCCCCGTGAGCCTGAGCCTGGACAAGCTGCGCCTGCTGCGCCGGCAGGCCGGTGATGCGACGGCGGCGGCGCCTGAAAACCCGGTAGGTGCCGACCGTTGGCCGGCACATCCCACCGAACCCGCAGCCCCGCTTCCGGCCGCCGCCAACGACGCGCGTGCGCGCACGCCTGCGCCCGCCTCCGTTTTCGGCTGGGTCGAGCAGGAGATCCGCCACAAACCGACCGGCGCCGCCGCACGCGAGACCGCACCGGCGGTTCCCGCTGTTCCTGTCCCCGCGCCGGCGCTGCGCAGACCCGAGATCGGTGGCCTGCGCCGCCTGCTTGGCCTGCGCGATCGCGGCATCAGCACCGCCAAGCCGCGCGAGAACGCCGCGGATCGCCACGTGCCGGGCGAGGAAATCACGCCGGGGCTGTTCCTGATCGAATCGTTCGTCGCGCAGGCGATCCCCACCGAACCGCTGTCGCTGGCCTTCGCCAAACGCGAGGGCGAGCAGGTGCAGCCGCGGGACCTGTTGTTCTTCGACACCGAGACCACCGGCCTGGCCGGCGGCACCGGTACCCGTGCCTTCATGATCGGCGCGGCGGACTGGCACACCCATCCCGAACGTGGCGACGGCCTGCGCATCCGCCAGCTGCTGATGACGACGATGGCCGCGGAAACCGCGATGCTGCGCGAGTTCGCCGGCTGGCTGCAGCCGGGCACGGTGTTCTCCAGCTACAACGGGCGCTGCTACGACGCCCCGCTGCTGAAGACGCGCTATCGGCTGGCGCGGCAGCGCTGCCCGATCACGCCGCTGGACCATGTCGACTTGCTGTTTCCGACCCGCCGCCGCTATCGCGGCACCTGGGAGAACTGCCGGCTGGCCACGATCGAGCGCCAGCTGCTGCAGATCGTGCGCGAAGACGATCTGCCCGGCTCGGAAGCCCCTGCGGCGTGGCTGAATTACCTCCGGGGCGGCAGCGCGGTGAACCTGCGCCGGGTGGCCGAGCACAACCACCAGGACGTGGTGACCCTGGCGCTGCTGATGCGGCGGCTGGTGGCCGAGGAGCAGCGCGACCGGGAAACGTTGGCGCTGCAGGCCATTGACGCGGTGTAAAGGCCGGTCCACGGACACTGCGGGTACTTACCGTGGGAGGACCACCACATGCGTCTGAACCTTCTGTTCGCCCTGGGCTGTGCCCTGCCGCTGGCCGCCTGCAGTCATCCCGGCAAGACGGCGGGAACACCCGCTGACAGCCCGACCTCGACCGCCCCACCCGCGGTGGCCGGCAGTGGCGGCCAGTGCGATCCGGAAAAGCTCACCGGCCTGACCGGGCAGACCGCCACCGAGGCGGTGATCCAGAAAGCAGTGAAGGACAGCGGTGCCCGCAACGCCCGCGTGCTCAAGCCGGGCATGGCGATGACCATGGATTACCGCGAAGACCGGCTCAGCATCGAAGTGGACGCGCAGAACAGGATCGTGCGCGCCAACTGCGGTTGAGAAGGCTTCCTGCAGGTCAGTCGCTCAGGCGCTGGGCCTTGCCGCTGGCCAGCGCCTGATCGATGGCCGTGCGTACTTCCCGCACGGCGCGGGCCGAGGCCAGGCTCTGCTGCTGCGCCAGGCGCGCCTGCTCCCGGCCCAGCTCGGCCTGCTCGCGCGCGACCAGGGTGATCTGACGGGCGTCCACCGCCTTGGCCGCGGCGGTACGCGCTTCGCGCGCTGCCTGACTGGCACCGGCGGCAGCCGCACGTGACTGGCGCGCGGCCTGGTTGGCCTCGGCGGCCGCATCCAGTCCCACTTGGCGCGTCGCGTGGTTGACCACCGCCGCGACATCCACCGCGGCCAGCGCGTCGGCGGTGACCTGCATCGAGACCTTGGCCAGCTGCTGGCCGATCGCCGCCTGGCGGTTGCCCAGCTCGGCCTGCGCGTTGCCCAGGGCCGCCACGTCGGACTGACTGCGGCTGAGCTGGCTGAGGACGGCGGGATCGCGGATGAGATAGCGCGCCTGGCCACGACGCACCCACAACGCCGGTTCGTCGCCGCCCGCATCGCGTCGCGCCTGCTTGAGATCGGCCACCGAGGCATCGACGAAGTTGTCGTCCTGCCCCATCAGCACGAACGCCTGGGCGGGTTGCTGGCGGATGTTGAGCTTGCCATGGGTGACGAAGGACATCCCGTCATCCAGATCCTTCGGCGGTTCCGGCGCACGCGGTGCGACGGGGGCGGCGGGGGCGGCCGGCGGTTCCGGGGCCGGCATGGGCTCCGGTGCGGGCATCGGCTCCGGCGCGGGGACCGGGGCGGGTGCCGGACGGGGGGGGCGCGCAGGCAACGGCGTGGGCGGCGTGGGTACGTTCGGTGCAGTCGGGGCCGGGGGCGCCGGCGGCGGCGGCGCAGCCACCAACCGCAGCGGCGCCACGCCGACCACCACGAACAGCGCGGTGATCGCCAGCGAGGCCACGCGCGGGAAGCTGCGGGTCTGTTGCAGGGTCAACAGGCGGCGCTTGAGGCTGCGCAGGTTCGGCGAGGCGCTCGCCACGCCCACGGCGGGACGCGGCGCGACACCCAGCTGCACCAGCAACCGGCCATAGCCATGCCGGCAATGCCCGTGGCCGGCCACCACCGCACCATCGCAGGCTTCTTCGCGGGCCAGGGCGTATTCGCGCGCGGCCAGGTGGACCAGCGGATGGAAGAAGAACAGATGCTGCGACAGTGCCGGCAGCAGGCCCCACCACAGGTCGCGGCGCTGCAGATGGATCAACTCGTGGGTCAGCGCCATGTCCAGATCATCGGCCGACATCGCCGGCAGTTCGCGCGCCGGCAGCAGCAGCACGGGCCGCCACGGGCCGATCAACTGCGGCGAGCGGATTTGTGCGGAGAGCTTCAGGCGCGGTGCGCGACGCAGGCCATGCGCTTCGGCAGCGAGCTGCAGGGCCTGCTGCAGACCGGCGTCGGTGCACTCGGTGGCACCGCGCACCAGCGCGCGGCTCGCGCGGTAGCCGCGCAGGCTGTGCACCAGCATCAAGAGCACGCCGGCGGCCCACAGGGCCAGCAGCAGCGACGGCCAGGACACTGCCATCGTCGCCGTCTCGGCCGCGCTCGCTGCATGGATGACCGGCGCGGCCTGCACGGCCGCATCGAACGCAGGCAGTGCCGTCACCGGGGCGGTCGGGGCAATCACCGCGACGGGTGCAGGCAGCACCGCCAGTTCCAGCGGGCTGCTCCAGAACAGGCCCAGCACCGCCTGCGCCGCCACCAGCCACCACAGCCGGCAGCGGGTGGCGGAGGGCAGCTGCGGCAGCAGGCGGCATACGCCCCACACCAGCGCCACCAGCACCGCACTCTGCACGCTGGTCCAGCCCAGCCGCATCAGCAGTTCGCTCATCATCATGTCCATGGCTCAGCCCTCCCGCTTGCGTGACTGCAACTGTGCGACCAGCGCTTCCAGCTCGGCCAGCTCCTGATCGCTGACGTCGACCTTGTGCGACATGAACGCCACGAACGGCGAGACCGAGCCCTGCAGCGTCTTCTCCACGAAGCTGGCCACCGCGCCCTGCACCACGCTGTCCTGGCCGCTGGTGGTGGCATAGCGGTACACGCCGTCCACCTGCCTGCGGCTCAGGTACGACTTGGCGCGCAGCCGCTCCATCATGGTCAGCACGGTGGACCGTGCCAGCCCGCGCTGCTCGCCGAACCCGGCGGCGACTTCGCCGACGCTTGGACGGTCCTGTTCCGCGATGTACTGCAGCAGGGCCAGCTCCTGGTCCCCGATGGTCTTGCCGCGCATGGCGCACTCCCTATGACTACACGTGTCGCCACCGTGCCAGTGACTACAGGTGTCGTCAAGTGCCGGACGGTCGGTGCCGACGAACGGTAGGCCGAGCGCGAGCGCCCTGCCGGTGGCCTTAAACCTTTTCGCCGCGGCCCGCATCCAAGCCTTCGAGCTGCGGCATCCCGCCCTGGCGCCGCGTCACCTTCGCCAAGGACCTGCTGCATGCGCTCCACGTACCGCGTGATCTTGATGGCCGCCCTGCTGTTCCCTCTGGGCGCGCAGGCGCGAGCCGGCAATGTGGACACGGCCAACCAGCAGACCCGGCAGTTCATCGGCCGGACCATGGACGCCCTGCGCATTCCCGGCCTGCAGATCGCCGTGATCCAGGAGGGGAAGGTGGTGCTCTCGGAAAGCCACGGGCTGGCCAACGTCGAAAACGGGCTGCCGGCCACGCGCACGACGCGTTTCCCGCTCAACTCGGCGACGAAGTCGTTCACCGGGGTGGCGATGATGCAGCTGGCCGAGGCGGGCAAGGTGAACCTGGATGCGCCGATCTCGACCTATCTCGCCGATCTGCCCGAGGCATGGCGCGGCGTTCGGGTCCGCCAGCTGCTGGCGCACACCTCCGGGCTGCCGGACATCCTGGATGCGCAGGGACTGCTCGGCGGAGGGAGCGAGCAGGCGGCCTGGGCGGCGGTGACCCGGCTGCCGGTGGAGACCGCCCCCGGCGCGCGCTTCACGTACAACCAGACCAACTACGTGCTGTTGGCACGGATCATCGCCGCGCAGTCGGCCATGCCGTACGACCGCTACGTGGCCACGCGTCAGTTCGATGTCGCCGGGATGCCGTCCACGACGTTCGGCGACAGCTACGACCTGATCGCCAACAGCGCCACGATCTACAGCTGGTTCCCGCGCCGCACCGATGCGCCGGACGCCGCGCCACGTCTCTCGCACTGGTTCTACGACATGACGCCCGGGCTGTGGGCCGGCGGCGGCATGCTGACCACCGCCGATGACGTCGCGCAGTGGCTGGTCGCGTTGTCCGGCAACCGCCTGATCAACGCGGCCAGTACCCGCAGGATGTGGACGTCGGAACGGCTCAACGATGGCCGCGAGGGCGCCTGGGGAGACGGCTGGGCGGTGTTGCAGGGCGCCCCGCAACGCCAGGTGGCCGGCATGGGTGGCGCGCGCTCGGCCTTCATCGTCTACCCCGACCAGGGGCTGGCCATCGTGGTGCTGACCAACCTGGTCGGGGCCAACCCGCAGAACTTCATTCCGCAGATCGCCGCGTTCTACGGCGTGGACGCGCCGGTGCCGACGGTCAGCCGCGCGGCCCGCCCATCACCGGCAGGATCACGCCGCTGATGTAACTCGCGGTGATCGGCGAGGCGAGGAACACATAGGCCGGCGACAGCTCTTCCGGCTGCGCCGGTCGGCCCATGTCGCTGTCCTGGCCGAACTCGGCCACGTCGGGGGCTTTCTTGTCGGCCGGATTGAGCGGCGTCCAGACTGGGCCCGGGGCGACCGCATTGACCCGGATGCCGCGCGGCAGCAGCTGGCTGGCCAGCGCCTTGGTGAAGGCATGGATCGCGCCCTTGGTGGCCGAGTAGTCCACCAGCGACTTGCTGCCGAACAGGCCGGTTTCCGAGCCGGTATTGATGATGCTGGCGCCTTCGCCCAGATGCGGCAGCACCGCGCGCGCCATCTGGATGTATCCGCCGATGTTGGTCTGCAGGGTTTCCTGCAGATGGTCGTCCTCGAGGTCTTCCAGGCGGTCGCAGTGCAGCTGGAAGGCGGCGTTGTTGACCAGGATGTCGACCCCGCCGAACGCCTTGACCACCTGCTTCACCGCCTTGTTGCAGAAGGCCGGGTCGCGTACATCGCCGGCGATCACCAGGCAGCGGCCGCCTTCCTTCTCGACGTGCTCGCGGGTGATCTTCGCGTCCTTCTTTTCATCCAGGTGCAGCACCGCCACATCGGCCCCTTCGCGGGCGAACAGCACGGCCACCGCGCGGCCGATGCCGGAGTCGGCGCCGGTGATGATCGCGCGCTTGCCCTTGAGTTTGCCGCTGCCCTGGTAGTCCGGCGCAAGGAAACGCGGGGCCAGCTGCATCTCGTGTTCGTTGCCCGGTTTGGCCAGCTGCTCGGCCGGCATTTTCTCCGGCTGGCGGCGCGTGCCGGCCTGGGTAGCCTTCTTGGTCCTGGAGGCAGCGGCCTTCTTCGCCGCACGCGCGTCCTTGGCCTTCTCCTGGTCCTGCAGACGGCGCTGGCGCGCCGCCACGCGCGCAGCGCGCGGATCGGTGGCGGCAGCCTTGCGGGTCGCGGTTTTCACGACCGGCGCACGGGTACGCGGTTCGGTTGCGTCGGCCGCCGGGGCCGCCTTGCGGGACGTGGGGGTCTTGGTGGTCTTACGGGGTTTGGCCGTGGCCATGTTCGACTCCTGTTGCCGGATCAGATGCGTGAAACTCACGCGGGCGCATGTCGCCGCGGCGGTGCCGCTCTGGAGTGCGCAGCCCCACTATGGTCAACCCGGCGGCCAGGGATGGTGAATGGAGCGTGCCCACACCGTGTAGAGGATTCATGCGCCGCATACGGGCACCGATGCACCCTGAGCGCAATTCCCATGGAGTGCGTCGCATGCTTCGTTACCTGTCCGCGGCTGTGGCCGTCCTTGCTTTGTCCGCCTGCAGCAGCACCCCTGTCGCGCAGGTCCAGCCGATCGACGGCGTGATTTCCGGCCAGTGCCATGTCGACAAGGTGCGTGGCGCCACCGGGCTGGCCGCGTCGGCGGCCACCGTGGAGCGGGCCCGCGTGGACAGCGACAGCCTCGAGGTCATCGTGCTGCGGGGCCAGCGCCAGGAAAGCGGCCCGACCGCCAGCGGTGCGGTGCCGTCCAGCGCCGGAGCGGAAAGCGGTGGCGAACGGCTCACCATCGAAACCGGCAACACCAACAACATCACCGCGATCTACTGCGGCTGACCGCTGCGCTCAGCCCGCGCGGGCGCGCCGGACGGTGCGCCGCGCGGCTTTGAGTACTTTCAGCGTGGCCAGTTCCCACTGGCGCTCGCCGCGCAACCCGGCAAGCGCCTTCAATGAGCCGGCCCGCCAGCCATCGAATACGCAGGGATCGATGTAGGCCTTGCGGCACACCGACGGTGTGTTGCCCAGCAGGTTGGCCACCTCGCATACCACCTGCTTCTGCAATGCCGCCAGCGCGCGCTCACTGGAGGGTTCGGGCAGCTCGGTCGCGGCAAGCTGACGGATCGCCTCCAGCGTGCCGCCCCAGGTGCGGAAATCCTTGGCGCTGAAATCCTCGCCCATCGCATCGTGCAGATAGTCATTGACCATGCCCGAGTCCACCGGTTGCACCGCGCCCTCGTCATCGCGGTACTGGAACAGCGCCTGCCCGGGCAGCTGCTGGCAGCTGCGGATAAGCTTGACCAGTTCGCGGTCATCCACGTCCACCTCATGCGCCTGCCCGGACTTGCCCCGGAAGCGCATCTGCGCCCGGCCGCCCTTGACCAGCGCGAGGTGGCGGTTACGTAGCGTGGTCAGCCCGTAAGAGCGGTTGTCACGTGCATAGACTTCATTGCCAACGCGCACCAGCGTCTGTGCCAGCAACGCCACCACGATCGCCAGCACTTTGTCGCGCGGGAAGCCGGGCAGCTTCAGATCGCGGCGCAGGCGCCGACGCAGCGTGGGCAGGGCGGTACCAAAGGCAATGATGCGATCGAATTTGCCATCGCCCCTCACCCGCGCCCAATCGGCGTGGTAGCGGTACTGCTTGCGCCCGCGCGCGTCGCGGCCGGTCGCCTGCAGGTGGCCGTTGGGCAGCGCGCAGATCCACACATCGGTGTACGCCGGCGGGATCGCCAGCGCGCGGATCCGGGCCAGCGTGGCGGCATCGCGCACCGCCGCACCGTCGGCGTCGCGGTAGGCGAAGCCCTTGCCGGCCTTGCGGCGGGCGATGCCGGGCAGTTCATCGCTGACATACCGCAGGCCGGCCTGGCGGGCGGCGGCGGCTTCGGGGGTGGTGGTGCGGCTCGGGCTCATGGACGCGGCGCGGATCAGGGAAACGCAGTGTTACCGCTGCCGGTGCGGCGCCGCGTCAATAACGCAACACAAACACCTCACGCCGCGCTTGGCGATATCCTCCAGAGTTTACTGGCTCGCTTCCTGGAGTACCGATGTCGTCCCTGTCGTTCCGCCGCGTGCGGCGTTCTTTCGGGCTGATCGCCCTGTTCCCCGCCCTGCTGGTCCTCGGTGCGTGCAGCGCCCCGCCGATGGACGAGCAGGAGGCCGTCGCCACCCATGCGCAGAAGGCCGCCGAAGCCGCCGCCGCGCCGACCGACGAAGCCGGCAAGGCGACCGAAGCGCCGCCGGTCGGCAGCTGCGATGCCACCCAGGTGCAGAGCCTGGTCGGCCAGCCCTATACCGCCGAGCTCGGCAGCCAGGCCCAGCAGGATGCCGGCGCCACCAGCGTGCGCGTGCTCAAGCCGAACGACATGACCACGATGGAGTTCATCGGCGAGCGCCTGAACGTCGAAGTGGATGCCAAGAACGTGGTGGCCGGCGTCCGCTGCGGCTGAACAGGCGACGGAGAAAACCCCTGAAACTCAGGGGTTTGGTTGCGCCTGCAACCGTGTATTGCGGCGTTGCAGCAACTATGCTCTAGTCGAGTCATCCGGTGCCTCCAGATGCGCTCAACGGATTGAGCGGGGACGAGTGTCGCCGCTCACCCGACATTGAGGCAGAGATGGCCCCCCGCAACCGCCAAGGGCTTTACGACCCGCAAGATGAGCGAGATGCCTGTGGTTTCGGCATGGTCGCCCAGCTCGACGACCAGCCGTCCCGACTGCTGGTCGACACGGCTATCGCCGCACTCTCGCGCATGACCCACCGCGGCGGCGTCGCTGCCGACGGTGTCACCGGTGACGGCTGCGGCCTGTTGCTGCGCCGTCCCGACGTGTTCCTCAAGGCACTCGCCGCCGAAGCGGGTCTCACGCTGGGTGCGCGCTTCGCCGCCGGCGTGGTGTTCCTGCCGCACGACACCGTTGCCGCACAGGCCTGCCGCGACACGCTGGAACAGCAGCTGCGCGAGGCCGGTTGCCAGCCGGTCGGCTGGCGCGTGGTCCCCACCGATCCCAGCGTCTGCGGCCAGCTCGCGCGCGACACCCTGCCGCACATCGAGCAGGTGTTCGTCGATGCCGGTGCCGCGCAGGACGAGGCCGCCTTCACCCTGGCCCTGTTCCTGGCCCGCCGCCGCAGCGAACAGCAGCTGCGCGAGCACGCCGATTACTACGTCACCACGCTCAGCCCGAATGCGATCAGCTACAAGGGCATGGTGCTGCCGGACAAGCTGAGCCGCTTCTACGTGGACCTGCAGCGCAACGACCTGGCCTCCAGCGCGATCGTGTTCCATCAGCGCTTCTCGACCAACACGCTGCCGCGCTGGCCGCTGGCGCATCCGTTCCGGATGCTCGCGCACAACGGCGAGATCAACACCATCGAGGGCAACCGCCGGTGGGCGCAGGCGCGCAGCAAGGTGTGGAAGACCCCGCGCTTCGACATCGGCGAATTCAATCCGGTCATCTCCATGCACGGCTCGGACTCGCAGAGCCTGGACAACATGCTCGAGCTGATGGTCAGCGCCGGCATGGAGCTGATCCAGGCGCTGCGCATCCTGGTGCCGCCGGCGACCCAGTCGCTGGAGTTCAAGGATCCGGACCTGGCCGCGTTCTACGAGTTCTACGGGCTCAACAGCGAGCCCTGGGACGGCCCGGCCGGCATCGTCGCCTGCGACGGCCGCTATGCCGCCTGCACGCTGGATCGCAACGGCCTGCGCCCGGCGCGCTGGATGCTGACCTCCGACCGCCACTTCCTGGTCGCCTCCGAAGCCGGTGTCTGGGAAGTGCCGGCCGAGCGCGTGGTGCGCAAGGGCAAGCTCGGCCCGGGCGAGATGATGGCGATCGACCTGAAGCGCGGCGACCTGCTCGACTCGGATGCCATCGACCGCATCAACCGTGGCCGCGCGCCGTACAAGCAATGGCTGCAGCAGGGCGTGACCTACCTGCAGACCGAGCTGATCGATCCGTCGCTGGTGGAAGAGCCGTTCGACGAGCGCACCCTGCGCAGCTATCACAAGCTGTTCCAGCTCAGCACCGAGGAAGTGGAGCAGATCCTGCGTCCGCTGGCCGAGACCGAGCAGGAAGCCACCGGCTCGATGGGCGATGACACGCCCATGGCCGTGCTGAGCCAGCACAGCCGTCCGCTCTACGATTACTTCCGCCAGGCGTTCGCGCAGGTCACCAACCCACCGATCGATCCGCTGCGCGAAGACTGCGTCATGTCGCTCTCCACCCAGCTCGGCAAGGAGACCAACATCTTCCATGCCGGTGCGGAGACGGTGAACCACGTCATCCTCAATTCGCCGGTACTCAGCCAGCGCAAGCTGCGCCAGCTGATCAAGATGGAGCAGTACGCCGACAAGAACCGGCTGATCGATCTGTCCTACAGCCTGGACGAAGGCCTGAAGGCCGGCATCGAGCGCATCTGCGCCGAAGCCGAAGCCGCCGCCCGCGAAGGCATCGTCATGCTGCTGCTGAGCGACCGTTACCCGGTTGCCGACCGCCCGATGGTGCATGCCCTGCTGGCCACCAGCGCGGTGCATCACCATCTCTCCAATGCGGGCCTGCGCTGCGACGTCAACCTGATCCTGGAAACCGGCACCGCGCGCGATCCACACCACATGGCCTGCCTGCTCGGCTTCGGTGCCACCGCGGTGTACCCGTACCTGGCCTACCAGACCCTGTTCGACCTGGGCCGGCGCGGCATCCTGCAGCTGAGCAAGGGCGGCGAGCAGTCGCAGATCGGCCGTCGCTACCGCAAGGGCATCTACAAGGGCCTGTCCAAGATCATCTCCAAGATGGGCATCTGTACCGTGGCCAGTTACCGCGGCGCGCAGCTGTTCGAGATCGTCGGGCTGGACGACGAGGTGGTCGACCTGTGCTTCCCGGACACCGCCTCGCGCGTGGCCGGAGTCGGCTTTGCGCGCCTGGACGACGAGGCCCGCGAGCTCACCGTGCGTGCCTGGAACGACCTGCTGCGCCCGGACGTGGGCGGCGTGCTGAAGTACGTGCACGGCGGCGAATACCACATGTACAACCCGGACGTGGTCATGACCCTGCAGCGCGCCGCGCGCAGCGGCGATGCCGCGGACTGGCAGCGCTACTGCGAGGCCGTGCATGGCCGACCGGTCTCGGCGCTGCGCGACCTGCTGCAGCTCAAGGCCGCGCCCACGCCGACGCCGCTGGATGAAGTGGCCCCGGCCGAAGACCTGTTCCGCCGCTTCGACACCGCCGCGATCAGCCTCGGTGCGTTGTCGCCGGAAGCGCACGAAGCGCTGGCGATCGCCATGAACCGGCTCGGCGGGCGCAGCAATTCCGGCGAAGGCGGCGAAGACCCAGTGCGCTACGGCACAGAGAAGCGCAGCAAGATCAAGCAGGTGGCCTCGGGCCGCTTCGGCGTCACCGCCGAGTACCTGGTCAACGCCGAAGTGCTGCAGATCAAGGTTGCCCAGGGCGCCAAGCCCGGCGAAGGCGGCCAGCTGCCCGGGCACAAGGTCAACGAGCTGATCGCGCGGCTGCGGTACGCCAAGCCGGGCATCGGCCTGATCTCGCCGCCGCCGCACCACGACATCTACTCGATCGAAGATCTGGCCCAGCTGATCTACGACCTCAAGCAGGTCAACCCAACCGCACTGGTCTCGGTGAAGCTGGTCAGCCATGCCGGGGTCGGCACCATCGCCGCCGGCGTGGTCAAGGCCGGCGCCGATCTGATCACCGTGTCCGGCCATGACGGCGGCACCGGTGCCAGCCCGGTCAGCTCGATCCGCTATGCGGGCGTGCCGTGGGAACTGGGCGTGGCCGAATCGCACCAGGCACTGGTCGCCAACGACCTGCGCGGGCGCACCCTGCTGCAGACCGATGGTGGCCTGAAGACCGGCCTGGACGTGATCAAGGCCGCGCTGCTCGGTGCGGACAGCTTCGGTTTCGGCACCGCGCCGATGATCGTGCTGGGCTGCAAGTACCTGCGCATCTGCCACCTCAACAACTGCGCCACCGGCGTGGCCACCCAGGATGAGCGCCTGCGTGCGCAGTACTTCACCGGCCTGCCGGAGCGCGTGGAGAACTTCTTCCGCCTGCTGGCCGAGGAAGTCCGTGGCTGGCTGTCCTACCTGGGCGTGCGCTCGCTGGAGGAGATCGTCGGCCGTACCGACCTGCTGCAGCAGCTGGAAGTTTCACCGCGTCCGGGCGTCAAGGTGGATCTGTCGCGCCTGCTGCACCCGGCCGACTACGCGGGCAGCCACTGCGCCGCACAGCGTCTGTACGAATCGCCGGACAGCCTGGCGACGCAGATGGACGGTCTGCTCGCACCTGCGATCGCCGGCAAGCTCGGCGGCGAGCACCGCTTCCTGATCCACAACACCGACCGCTCGATCGGCACCCGCCTGTCCGGCGAAATCGCGCGCACGCATGGCAACCAGGGCATGGCCGATGCACCACTGACCCTGCGCTTCCGTGGCACGGCCGGGCAGAGCTTCGGCGCGTTCAACGTCGGTGGCCTGCAGCTGGAGGTCGAAGGCGAAGCCAACGATTACGTCGGCAAGGGCATGGCCGGCGGCCGGCTGGTGGTGCGCCCGCCGCGTGGCGCACGCTTCGAGGCGCGCAACACCGCGATCATCGGCAACACCTGCCTGTACGGCGCCACCGGTGGCGAGCTGTTCGCCGCAGGGCGTGCCGGCGAACGCTTCGGCGTGCGCAACTCCGGCGCGCTGGCAGTGATCGAAGGGGCCGGTGACCACTGCTGCGAGTACATGACCGACGGCATCGTGCTGGTGCTGGGCAAGGTCGGGCTGAACTTCGGCGCCGGCTTCACCGGCGGCCTGGCCTACGTGCTGGATATCGACCGCGATTTCGTGGACCGCTACAACCACGAACTGATCGACATCCACCGCATCTCGGCCGAGGGCTTCGAGAACCATCGCCAGCACCTGCATACGCTGATCAGCCGCCACCGCGAACTGACCGGCAGCATCTGGGCGCAGCAGATCCTCGATGAGTTCCGCGATTACGTCGGCAAGTTCTGGCTGGTCAAACCCAAGGCCGCCAGCATCGAATCGCTGACCGACTCACTGCGCCGCGCTGCGTGATCCATCCCGGTAGTGCCGGCCGCTGGCCGGCACCCTCAACGTGTAGTGCCGGCCGCTGGCCGGCAGATCACCATCCCAGGGCCCACCCATGAGCCGCAAGCAAGCTTTCCAGTTCCTCGATCTGCCCCGGACGATGCCGCAGCGCATCCCGGTCGAACTGCGCACCTCCGGCGACTGGGGCGAGCTGTACGGCAAGTTCGGCAAGGAGGACGCGCAGTTCCAGGCCGGTCGCTGCCTGGATTGCGGCAACCCGTACTGCAGCTGGAAGTGCCCGGTGCACAACGCGATCCCGCAGTGGCTGCAGCTGGTGCAGGAAAACCGCATCCACGAAGCGGCCACGCTGTGCCATTCGACCAATCCGCTGCCGGAAGTGTGCGGCCGGGTGTGTCCGCAGGACCGTCTGTGCGAAGGCAGCTGCACGCTGGAGGAGTTCGGCGCGGTGACCATCGGCGCGGTCGAGAAGTACATCGTCGATACCGCGCTCGCCACCGGCTGGCGTCCGGACATGAGTGCGGTGGAAGCCACCGGCAAGCGCGTGGCGGTGATCGGCGCCGGTCCGGCCGGGCTCGCCTGCGCCGACAAGCTGGCGCATGCCGGCATCCAGGCCGTGGTGTATGACCGCTACGAACAGATCGGCGGGCTGCTGCAGTTCGGCATCCCCAGTTTCAAGCTGGACAAATCGGTGATCAGCCGCCGCCGCAACGTGCTCGAAGGCATGGGCGTGCAGTTCCGCCTCGGGGTGGAGATCGGCCGCGATGTGAGCATCGATGACCTGCTGGCCGAGTACGACGCGGTGTTCGTGGGTACCGGCGCCTACCGCTATACCGACGGTGGCCTGCTCGGCCAGGACCTCAAGGGCGTGCTGCCGGCGCTGCCGTTCCTGGTGCAGAACAGCCGCATCGTCAGTGGCAGCGATGCCCACGGCCGGCCGATCGCCGGCTGGGAAGACCAGATCGCCCTGCCCGACCTCGAAGGCAAGCGCGTGGTGGTGCTGGGCGGTGGCGATACCGGCATGGACTGCGTGCGCAGCGCGATCCGGCTCGGCGCGGCCAAGGTGACCTGCGCCTACCGCCGCGACGAGG
Organism: Stenotrophomonas sp. TWI1183; assembly: GCF_039673115.1. Classification (NCBI taxonomy): domain Bacteria; kingdom Pseudomonadati; phylum Pseudomonadota; class Gammaproteobacteria; order Lysobacterales; family Lysobacteraceae; genus Stenotrophomonas; species Stenotrophomonas sp. TWI1183. The sequence goes on along the minus strand of NZ_JBDJKZ010000022.1, from coordinate 1,899 downwards.
CCAACATGCCCGGCTCGGCGCGCGAAGTGGCCAATGCCCGCGAGGAAGGCGTGCGCTTCCTGTTCAATCGCCAGCCGCTGTCGATCGAGGCCGGTGCGGATGACGAAGTGATCGGGGTGATGGTGGTCGAAACGCAGCTGGACGCACCGGATGCACAGGGCCGCCGCAATGCGGTGCCGATCGCCGGCAGCGAATCGCTGCTGGAAGCGGACGTGGTGATCATCGCCTTCGGCTTCTCGCCGACTGCGCCGGCCTGGCTGACCGGACAGGGCGTGGAGGCCGGCAACAATGGCCGCATCGTGGCCGGTGGCAGTGGCCGCCTGCCGTTCCAGACCGCCCATCCGCGCCTGTTCGCCGGGGGCGATGCGGTACGCGGCGCGGACCTGGTGGTCACGGCCGTGGCCGAGGGCCGCGATGCGGCCGGCAGCATCGTGCAGCTGCTCTCGGCGTAACGGCGCGCCCTACCGAAGCGTGCCTCTCACGCGGCGCGCGGTACCGCGGGTACCGGCGTGTGGCGCACGCCGGCCCGCTCGATCTCCAGCGCCATCAGCAGCTCGATGTTGTCGAGCTGGTCGCGGATGCGGCGGTTGCTGACAACATCATCATGGCCGCGGCCCATATGCGCATCGAGCATGCGCGCCAGCCCGGCCAGCAGGACCTCGGCATCGGCCTGCGGGGCGTCACGCAGTACGGCGGCCAGCGCGCGGATGCGAGTGCCCTGATCCGCGACAGCGGGCTGAGACGAGGCGGCAACGGCAGAAAGGGAGAGGGTCATGGCAGGGGTTTCCTGATTGACGGACGACCACCACTGTCGGATATGGCCCCTCCAGAGACCATGCAACAATTACGAAAATGCGTGATGGCGCGTGACCGCCGTCACCGTTCGGCGCTAGCGCCGCTGCAACCTGAACGACTTACACTGACCGTGTCTCCCTCTGGACTGCTCCCATGCGCATCGGCCTGGCCGCGAACCGCCTGCACCACCACGACAAGCACGCCGCATTGTTCCGCTGGTTGCGCGCCAGCGACACCGGACTGCGCGAACTGGGCGTGGAGCTGCACGCGGTCGGACGCACCTTCGATGCGATCCAGCGGCTGGGCTTCCTGCAGGACTTCGCCCCGCTGCGGCGCTACCCGAACGGCCGCGAGGGTGGGCTGATGAAGCTGGTCGCCGAGGTGGTCGGCATGGGCACGCCCGAGCGCACCCTGGATGGCGCCATCTACCTGATGGACCCGGTCGATCCCTCGTCGGTGTTCCCCGAGGCGACCGCGCTGAAGCGCCAGTGCGTGATCCACGGCAAACCCTTCATCTCCACCGTCGCCACCGCGCGCGACTGGGTCGAGGTGGAGCGCCTGCACGCCGGCCTGGCCCCGGACCCGGGCGCCGATGACCTGCACGCCTTCGCGCAGCACACGCTGGCGCTGATCGCGCATGACGCGATGAAGCCGGCGATGCTGGCCTTCGCCGACGAGCACTTCGAGGTGCTGTCGCGCTTCCGCAGCCGGGTCGGCACCGGCACCACCGGCCAGCGCCTCAACGAACTGGCCTGGAGCCGCGGCTGGCCGCAGGGCGAGGAATGGGTGATGCGCTACCAGAGCGGCCCGATGGGCGGCGATGCGCAGATCGCCGACCGCGTGCTGGAAGGCCATTGCCAGCGGGCGATCTTCTTCGAGGATCCGCACGTGGCGCGCCAGCACGAGGCCGACATCCAGCTGCTCGAGCGCGCGGTCACCACCGTGACCGATCAGGCGGTGTGCATCACCGCACCGCGGGTGGCGGCCCGCTGGGCGCAGGCGGCGGCGTTGCGGATGGGGAACTGAGAAACACCGCATCGGTAGTGCCGGCCGCGGGCCGGCCCTCGCGCGAGAGGGGGGTTCATGGGGAGCCGGCCAGCGGCG
>NZ_JBDJKZ010000021.1:0-74708 GCF_039673115.1 Stenotrophomonas sp. TWI1183 | reverse complement strand
CTGGCCGGCTCTGCAGGATTCCACCCGTACGAGGAGCCGGCCAGCGGCCGGCACTACCCGTTATTCAGTTGGCTGGATCCGGACCCGGACTTCCTCTTCTTCCGGTGGGGTGGCCGCCGGTGCGGTCGGCGACGCGGCCGGCTGTACCGCCGGGGCCGGCGCTGGCGCCACGGTGGGGGCGCCGCGGTGGCGCATGACCACCACCATGGCCACGGCAGCGATCACCAGCAGCAGGCCGATGCGGATGCGCCAGGCCCAGTTGCGCGGTGCGTCGTTCTGGGCGACCTCATCGCGGAACGCGAACTGCGCGGTCGGGTGATCGCGGCGGGTGGTTTCCAGCAGGCGCGCATCACGCAGGATCTCGCGGGCGCGCGGCTGGTCGTCGGCATGCACCACCCACAGGGTCGGATGGGTGGTCGCCTTTTCCTTGTCCAGATAGCTGAACTGGCTGCCGCGCTTGCTGTGGTACGAGCGCCCGTTGGTGATGCGCACTTCGATGCCGGCGTCGCGCAGCAGCTGGGCCACGCCTTCGACGGTTTCCACGCGCTGGCTGTTGAAGATCTGTCTCATGTCAGTCCTTGGCCGGTACGGCGGCGGCCGCGGCACTGTCGTCGACCACGCGGATCAGGCCTTCCTGCGCCGTGCTGGCGACCAGGATGCCGTTGCGGGTGAAGAACTGGCCACGCGCCAGGCCGCGCGAATCCTGCGCGCTGGGGCTGTCCAGCGAATACAGCAGCCAGTCGTCGGCGCGGAACGGGCGGTGGAACCAGATCGCATGGTCCAGCGAGGCCATCTGCACGTGCGGCTGGTAGTAGCTGATGCCGTGCGGGAAGGTCGCGGTGCCGAGCAGATGGAAATCCGACGCGTAGGCGAGCAGGGCCTGATGCAGCTCGGGGGCATCGCCGACGGTCTCGTTCAGGCGCAGCCACACCTGGTGGTACGGCGGGCGCTTGGGCGGATGGAGTTCGTCGCGCGGGTAGACATGACGGAACTCGAACGGGCCACCCCGCGAGAGCCAGCGCTGCACCTTGATCGGCAGGCGATCGAGCACCGCCTGCGGCAACGGCTGGTTCGGCTCGATGTCTTCCGGCTGCGGCACTTCCGGCATTTTGTGCTGGTGCTCGGCGCCGGTCTCGGCCTGCTGGAACGAGGCCGCGCAGAAGAAGATCACCTTGCCGTGCTGGATCGCGGTGACCCGGCGCACGGAGAAGCTGCCGCCATCGCGGGTACGGTCCACGTCATAGACGATGGGATGGTCGATGTTGCCGGCGCGCAGGAAGTAGGCGTGCAGCGAATGCACGTGACGGCCGTTCTCGACCGTCTTCTGGGCGGCGGACAGCGCCTGGCCCAGCACCTGGCCGCCAAAGACGTACTTGGTGCCGATATCGCGGCTCTGGCCGCGGAACAGATTGTCTTCCAGGCGTTCGAGCGAGAGCAGGTCGATCAGCTCGGAAACGACGGGTTCGTGCGTGGCGGACAAGGGCGGCAACCTGGGTTGGACTGGCGCCGATTATACGGGGTCCGGTAGTGCCGGCCGCTGGCCGGCAGGCGCACCTGCACGCAGCACGGGGTAGTGCCGGCCGCTGGCCGGCTCCTCATGATGTCCAGGCGCAGCGGGAGCCGGCCAGCGGCCGGCACTACCCGGTCTTTTCGGGCGTCGAGAGGCGCCGGCCAGCTGCGGACACTACCGGTGTGCGCGGGGGTGTCCGCGTTCGCGGGTCAGCCCTTGCCCAGCCTTGCGACCAGCCCGTGCAGCGCCTGCTGGGCGTCCGGGGCGTACCAGGCGTCCACGAAGCGGTCGAGCTGGATGAGGTCGGCGTGCAGCGCCTCGTGCAGGTCGGCGCGGGCGATGGCGCGGGTCAGCAGCATCGGTTGGCGCGGCAGCTTCAGCAGGCTCTGCAGCCAGGCCACGGCGCGGGCGACAACCAGGTCCGCATCGACTACCTCATCGACAAGCCCGATCTGCAGTGCACGCTCGGCCGGCACCATCTCGCCGCCGACCAGCAGGGTGGTGGCCCGATGGTGGCCGACCACGCGGCGCATCAGGCGCTGGATGCCTTCCGGCGCGACCAGCCCGACCTGCACTTCGTTCAGGCCGATCACCGTGGGATGGGCGGCATCGGGGCTGCGCGCGATGATCCGGTAGTCGCAGCACAGGGCCAGCACGCAGCCGCCGGCCGGGGCGTGCCCGGTCATGGCCGCCACCACCGGCACGCGGCATTCGGCCAGGGTGCGCACGGCGCCGAAGAAGGCCTGCCAGCTGTCCAGCAGCCTGTGCTTGTCCTCGCCATGGCCGAGCAGGTGCGGCACGTCCATGCCGGCACTGAAGATGCGCTCGCTCCCGGACAGCACGATGCCGTGTACATCCTCGGACATGGCCTGGTTGATCGCCTGGATCAGGTGCCGGCACAGCTCGGTGTCCAACGCATTGACCGGTGGACGCGCCAGCCGCAGTTCGCGGATGGGGCCATGGTTGATCACCTCGATGAGCGTCGTCATGCTGCAGTCTCGTTGCGGACAGGGAACGAAGCCGATGATAACCAAACCATTCGTGTGCGTATTGTTGGGACTGTGTGCGTTCGCAGCATCGGCGTCGGCGGTGGCCGATGCGCCTGCCTGCGTGTCACTGCGCGACGGCTGGGTGCGGTTGCCGCCGGGCGCGATGCCGATGGCCGCCGGTTACGGGCGGATCCGCAATGACTGCCGCGAGGCGGTCGTGGTGATCGCCGCCGGCAGCAAGGCGTTCGGTGATGTCTCGCTGCACGAAACCACGCTGGTCGACGGGATCAGCCGGATGCGCGCGGTAGAGCGGCTGCCGATCGCGGCGGGTGCGACGGTCGAGCTCAAACCGGGTGGCCTGCACCTGATGCTGATGCAGCCGGAGGTGGCGCTGAAGGAGGGGGCACAGCTGCCGTTGCGGCTGAGCCTGGAAGACGGCCGCAAGGTGGATGGACAGCTGCAGGTGCGCGGCGCGCGTTGAGTGCGTGCTGGCCGGCACGCGCGCGGTCAACTCCAGTCGTAGGAGAACAGGACGGTGCGGCTGTCCGGTTCGTACAACATCACGATGGCATCGGCGCCCGCGGCGCACCAGTTGTAACCGGCTACCTCGGCGACCGCGAAGAACGGTTTGCCATCGCGGGTGATGCGCACGTTCTCGGCATCGTCAGGTCGGTCGCGATCATACATCGCCGGATCCAGTGCGATCTCGAATGCCGACGGGATCTCGGCGGTTTCGGTCCAGTTGCCGCCGGAAATCTGCCCGCCGAGCCTGTCCAGATACGCCTGTTCGCCCGGCTCGCCATCGCCATAGCGCATGTAGCTGGCCAGGGAGCCGTGGGTCTGGAAATAGGCGTGTGCCTTGGCATGACTGTCGCGCATCTCGGCGATGTGCTCGACCGCGTCGCTGTCCTGCTCCTGGTCACCGACGAAGTAGCCCGCGGTGCCGAGGAAGCGCATGCGGTTGTCGGTGGTCAGTTCGAATGCGATCCAGTTGGTCCCGGTGAACGCGTTGTGGTGTTCTTCGGTGTCTTCGCCGATGCAGCCTTCATACGGCTCTATCGGGCACAGCATCGTGGCCACGGTGCCGGCCAGTTCCGGACGCAGGATGCCCAGGTCGATGCCGATCAGCGGCAGCAGGTGTTGGGCCAGCCACGGTTGTTCCTGGGAAAAAACGTCGGCGGGGAACGGCGTCATTCCGGGAAGCAGTGTGCGGATGTCGGTCTGGTGGAACATGGCATTCCTTTGAACGAATGGCGGTAGTGCCGGCCGCTGGCCGGCACCCATGCACATCGATCCGGCGTCATGAGGGTGCCGGCCAGCGGCCGGCACTACCTGCTCAGGTGGACGCGGTGCGGATCGCCTCGGGCAACGGTGCGCTCTTGCCGGTCTGGGTGTCCATCCACACCACCACCACGTTGCCGTCCGAATACAGCGTGCTGTCGTTCTTCTCGTCCACGATGCGGTGGCCGATGGTCACGCTGCTGTTGCCGAGACGCTCGACGAACAGCTCCACCACGATGTCGTTGGGCCATACGATCGGCAGGCGATAGTTGACGTTGGTCGCCGCCACCACCGGTGCGATGCGGTCGGTCATCGAAACGCCCTCCACCCCCAGCATCCAGCGCACGCGCGCTTCTTCCAGGTAGGAGATGTACTTGGCGTTGTTGACGTGGCCCATGCTGTCCATGTCGCGCCAGCGGACGCTGATCGGTACGCGGGCGAGGATCTTGTGTTCGCTGCTCATTACTTCTTCTTCGCCTTCGTGGTCTTGGCAGGGCTGGTTTTGCTGGGGGTTGCCGCACGCGTGGCGGCCACCGCCTTCTTGGCCACCTTGGCCGGCTTTTCCGGCTTGGCCTTGCGCGGCGGGCGGGCGTCGGGCTTGTTGGCCACGGCCGCCGGCTGTTCCGGGCGCGCGCTGGTGGAGGGCAGCATCTTGGCCAGGAACTGGCCGGTGTACGAGGTCGGGCAGGCCGCCACGTCTTCCGGCGTACCGGTCACCAGGATGGTGCCACCGCGGTGGCCGCCTTCCGGACCCAGATCGACGATCCAGTCGGCGGTCTTGATCACGTCCAGGTTGTGTTCGATCACCACCACCGTGTTGCCTTCGTCGCGCAGCTTGTGCAGCACGCCGAGCAGCGCCTCGATGTCGTGGAAGTGCAGGCCGGTGGTCGGCTCATCCAGGATGTACAGCGTGCGCCCGGTATCGCGGCGCGACAGTTCCTTGGACAGTTTCACGCGCTGCGCTTCACCACCGGACAGCGTGGTCGCGCTCTGGCCCAGCTTGATGTAGCTCAGGCCGACGTCGACCAGCGTTTCCAGCTTGCGCGCGATGCTCGGTACCGGTTCGAACAGCTTCAGCGCATCTTCGACGGTCATCTGCAGCACGTCGTTGATGTTGTAGCCCTTGTACAGGATCTCCAGCGTTTCGCGGTTGTAGCGCTTGCCGTGGCAGACATCGCAGGGCACGTACACGTCCGGCAGGAAGTGCATCTCGACCTTGATCAGGCCATCGCCCTGGCAGGCCTCGCAGCGGCCACCGCGCACGTTGAAGCTGAAACGCCCCGGCGAATAGCCGCGTGCACGCGCTTCGGGCACCTGCGCGTACAGCTCGCGCAGCGGCGTGAACAGGCCGGTGTAGGTGGCCGGGTTCGAGCGCGGGGTGCGGCCGATCGGCGACTGGTCGATGTCCACCACCTTGTCGAACAGATCCAGGCCGTCGACTTCCTTGTACGGGGCGATCGGGTGCGAGGAGCCGTTGATCTCGTTGGCAGCCAGCGAGAACAGGGTGTCGTTGATCAGGGTCGACTTGCCCGAGCCGGACACGCCGGTGATGCAGGTCAGCAGGCCCGACGGAATGTCCAGGTCCACGCCCTTGAGGTTGTTGCCACTGGCACCGCGCAGGTGCAGCGTCATCTTCGGATTGGGCTTGTGCCGGCGCGCCGGGATCTCGATGGCGCGCTTGCCCGACAGGTACTGGCCGGTCAGCGAACGCGGCGCATCCAGGATGTCCTGCAGCGTGCCCTGGCCGACGATCTCGCCGCCGTGCACGCCGGCGCCCGGGCCGATGTCCAGCACGTAGTCGGCCAGGCGGATCGCGTCTTCGTCATGCTCGACCACGATCACCGTGTTGCCGAGGTCGCGCAGGCGGGTCAGGGTGCCGAGCAGGCGCTCGTTGTCGCGCTGGTGCAGGCCGATCGACGGCTCGTCCAGCACGTACATCACGCCGACCAGGCCGGCACCGATCTGCGAGGCCAGCCGGATGCGCTGGGCTTCGCCACCGGACAGGGTGTCGGCCTTGCGTTCCAGGGTCAGGTAATCCAGGCCGACATCGACCAGGAAGCCCAGCCGTTCGCCGATCTCCTTGACGATCTTGCCGGCGATTTCGCCGCGCCAGCCGGGCAGGGTCATGCTGCTGAAGAACTTCAGCGCATCGTCGATCGGCATCACCACCAGTTCCGGCAGCGCACGGTCGGCCACGAACACGTTGCGCGCGGCCTTGTTCAGGCGCTGGCCGTTGCACTCGGGGCAGTTGCGCTCGCTGATGTACTTGGCCAGTTCTTCGCGCACCGCCGAGGATTCGGTCTCCTTGTAGCGGCGCTCGAGGTTGGGAATGATGCCCTCGAAGCGATGCTTGCGCTGGGTGCGGCCACCGGCTTCGGTGAAGTAGGTGAAGGTGATCGTCTCGTCGCCGCTGCCGTACAGCACGGCCTGGCGCACGTCCTCGGGCAGGCTCTGCCACGGGGCGTCGGTGTCGAACTTGTAGTGCTTGGCCAGCGAGGCGATCAGCTGGAAGTAGTACGCGTTGCGGCGGTCCCAACCGCGCACGGCACCGGCCGAGAGCGACAGCTCCGGGTGCACCACCACGCGCGAGGGATCGAAGAACTCGGCCATGCCGAGGCCATCGCAGCCCGGGCAGGCGCCGACCGGCGAGTTGAACGAGAACAGGCGCGGTTCCAGCTCCGGCAGCGAGTAATCGCAGACCGGGCAGCTGTACTTGGACGAGAACAGGTGCGCAGGCGCATCCTCCACATCCAGCGACTGCACCGAGACCATGCCGTCGCCCAGCTTCAGCGCGGTTTCAAAGCTCTCGGCCAAGCGCTGCTTGATGTCCTCGCGCGGGCGGAAGCGGTCGATCACCGCCTCGATGGTGTGCTTCTGGCGCAGCGCCAGCGGCGGCACCGCATCGATTTCATGCAGCTGGCCGTCCACGCGCACGCGCACATAGCCCTGCGCGCGCAGCTGGTCGAAGACCTGGGCGTGTTCGCCCTTGCGCTCGCGGATCACCGGGGCCAGCAGCATGTAGCGCTGTTCGGCATCCAGGGTCAGCACGTGGTCGACCATCTGGCTGACCGTCTGCGCTTCCAGCGGGTAGCCGTGGTCCGGGCAGCGCGGGCTGCCGACGCGGGCGTACAGCAGGCGCAGGTAGTCGTAGATCTCGGTGATCGTGCCGACGGTCGAGCGCGGGTTGTGCGAGGTCGACTTCTGCTCGATCGAGATCGCCGGGGACAGGCCCTCGATGTGGTCCAGGTCCGGCTTTTCCATCACGCTGAGGAACTGGCGGGCATAGGCCGACAGCGACTCCACGTAACGACGCTGGCCTTCCGCGTAGATGGTGTCGAACGCCAACGAGGACTTGCCCGAGCCGGACAGGCCGGTGATGACAATGAGCTTGTCGCGGGGCAGGTCGAGATCGATGTTCTTGAGATTGTGCGTCCGCGCGCCGCGGATGCGGATGAAATCCATCGCCATGGGGGATCCGTTGTGGGGCTTCGGCTCAGGGAGCCGGCAAGCGGGTGGGGCAATCGGAAACGGCAATCGGTCAGCCTACCGAGCTTGGGATTTGGGGGCAATCGCGGACTTTGCCACCCCCATGTCTCATTCCCTGAGACCCCGCCAGCCGGTTTCCTGAACCGTATTCAGCCAAATCCGGGTCCGAGCAGGGGGTGGGTTGACCCGAAGTGGTTGAAGTCATTAAAATTCCGCTTCTGTCCGCCCTCGATGGCGGCAGTCCATAGACCACAATAACTACAGAGGAAGTCTGGTCATGTACGCAGTACTGGTAACCGGCGGTAAGCAATACCGCGTGGCGCAGGGCGAAACGCTCCGCGTTGAAAAGCTCGAAGTCGAAGTCGGCAACGAGATCAAGTTCGACAACATCCTGATGCTGGGCGACAGCGATGGCATCAAGCTGGGCGACGCGCTGAGCGGCGCTTCGGTCACTGCCAAGGTCGTGTCCCAGGGTCGTGCCGACAAGGTCCGGATCATCAAGTTCCGTCGCCGTAAGCACCACATGAAGCGTCAGGGTCACCGTCAGTACTACACCGAAATCGAGATCACCGGCATTGCCGGTGGCAGCAAGTAATAAGGAGAAGCAGTCATGGCACATAAGAAGGGCGTAGGCTCATCGCGCAACGGTCGCGACTCCAACCCGAAATACCTCGGCGTCAAGATCTTCGGTGGCCAGGCCATCGACGCCGGCAACATCATCGTGCGTCAGCGCGGCACCCAGTTCCATCCGGGTACCGGCGTTGGCCTCGGCCGTGACCACACCCTGTTCGCGCTCGTCGACGGCAAGGTGGAGTTCTCGGTCAAGGGCCCGAAGAAGCGTCGTACCGTCAGCGTCGTCGCCGAAGCCTGATCTTCAGCGGTACGCAGGCGCCCACGCCACGGCGTGGGGTCGCTGACGAAAGCCCCGCTTCGGCGGGGTTTTTCGTTGGTATCCACTACATCAGGCGGGACATTTCCCGCCGCCGGCCCTGGATCGTACCGGGGCCGTTAGACTCTGCGGTGGGGTGCACCTCGCGCCCGCCGCCTCCAGATTGGCATCCAGAATCATGAAACTTGTAGACGAAGCAGAAATCCAGGTGATCGCCGGCAACGGCGGCAACGGCTGCATCGGTTTCCGTCGCGAGAAGTTCATTCCGCTGGGCGGGCCGGACGGTGGCGACGGCGGTAATGGCGGCAGCGTGTGGATCCGCGCCGACGAGAACCTCAACACCCTGGTCGATTTCCGCCATGACCGCATCTTCAAGGCGCAGCGCGGCGAGAACGGCATGGGCCGCCAGGCCTATGGCAAGGGCGGCGAAGACCTGGTCATCACCGTGCCGATCGGCACCGTGATCATGAATGTCAGCACCGACGAAGTGATCGGCGACCTGACCGCGCATGGCGACCGCCTGCTGGTGGCCAAGGGCGGCCGCGGCGGCCTGGGCAACATGCATTTCAAGAGCTCCACCAACCGCTCGCCGCGCCAGGCGCTGCCGGGCGAAGAGGGTGAAGAGCGCCTGATCAAGCTCGAGCTGAAGCTGCTGGCCGACGTGGGCCTGCTGGGCTTCCCGAATGCCGGCAAGAGCACCTTGATCCGCGCCGTGTCCGCGGCGACCCCGAAGGTGGCCGATTACCCGTTCACCACGCTGTACCCCAATCTGGGCGTCGTGCGCGTGGAGAACTACCGCAGCTTCGTGATCGCCGACATTCCCGGCCTGATCGAGGGGGCGGCCGACGGCGCCGGGCTGGGCGCGCAGTTCCTGCGCCACCTGCAGCGCACCCGCCTGCTGCTGCACCTCGTGGATATCTCCCCGATGGAAGGCGGCGTGGAAGGTGTGTCGCCGATCGAGCAGGTCCGGGCGATCGAGCGCGAGTTGGAGAAGCACGACCCAGAGCTGCTGAACAAGCCGCGCTGGCTGGTGCTGAACAAGGCCGACCTGATGTTCGAGGACGAGGCCAAGGCCGCCGCCGAGAAGATCGTTGCCGAGCTGGGCTGGTCCGAGCCGTGGTACCTGGTCTCGGCCCTGGGCCGTGAAGGCACCTGGCCGATCATGAACAACATCATGGCCTTCTTCGATCGCCAGAAGGAAGACGAGGCGCAAGCGCGCGATGCGTACTGAGCGCAGCCACGCGCCCCTGAGAAACCCGGCTCCGGCCGGGTTTTTCTGTGGTGTCGCCGTAACCGCCGACCGGGCGGGTCGCCGCAGATCGCAGGCAACAAAAAACCCGGCCAAGGCCGGGTTCTTCTCTGCGGCTGGATCGAAGCCACGCATGGCGTGGCTCTACGACACCCGCAGCGCCGTATCAGGCGGCCTTGATGGCCTTGATGCGCGCGGTCAGGCGGCTCTTGTGGCGAGCAGCCTTGTTCTTGTGGATCAGACCACGCGAGCTGAAACGGTCGAGGATCGGCTGGGCAACAGCGAAGGCTGCCTCGGCGCCGGCGGCGTCATTGGCATCCAGAGCCTTGATCACCTTCTTGACAGCGGTGCGCAGCATCGAACGCTGAGCCGTATTGCGCGCGTTGCGCACGACGGTCTGCTTGGCGCGCTTCTTGGCGGACTTGATATTGGCCACAGTGGTGGTTTCCTGAAAAATCGGTGTAATGGGAACAGCAAGCTGGAAAGTATGATGGCTCGAAAAATGTACGTCAAGTCAATTGTCAAGAGGGAACACGGGTGAGTTCACCAAGGATGTTGCGGGGCCTGCTGTCTTTCAGCAGCATGACCATGATTTCGCGGGTGTTGGGGCTGGTTCGCGACCTGGTCATCACCACCACGTTCGGCACCAATGCGGTGACCGACGCCTTCTGGGTCGCCTTCCGGGTGCCCAATTTCCTGCGCCGGCTGTTCGCCGAAGGCTCGTTCGCCACGGCGTTCGTCCCGGTGTTCACGGAAGTGAAGGAAACCCGCTCGCATGCCGAACTGCGCGAGCTGATGTCGCGGGTGGCCGGCACGCTGGGTGGGGTGCTGCTGCTGGTCACGGCGTTGGCGCTGATCTTCGCGCCGCAGTTGGCGACCCTGTTCTCCAGCGGGGTGGATACCGACCCGGCCAAGCATGGCCTGCTGGTGGACCTGTTCCGGTTGACCTTCCCGTTCCTGCTGTTCGTGTCGCTGACCGCGTTGGCCGGCGGGGCGCTCAACAGTTTCCAGAAGTTCGCGATGCCGGCGCTGACCCCGGTGATCCTCAACCTGTGCATGATCGCCGGCGCGCTGTGGCTGGCCCCGCGGCTGGGCGGCACCCCGGAGAAGCAGATCCTGGCCCTGGGCTGGGCGGTGCTGGCGGCCGGGCTGCTGCAGCTGCTGTTCCAGCTGCCCTCGCTGAAGGGCATCAACCTGCTGACCCTGCCGCGCTGGGGCTGGCGGCATCCCGGGGTGCGCAAGGTGCTGACCCTGATGGTGCCGACCCTGTTCGGTTCCTCGATCGCGCAGATCAACCTGCTGCTGGATACGGTGATCGCCGCCAAGCTGACCGATGGCTCGCAGTCCTGGCTGTCCCTGGCCGACCGCTTCCTGGAGCTCCCGCTGGGCGTGTTCGGGGTGGCGCTGGGCACCGTGATCCTGCCGGCGCTGGCTCGCCACCACGTGAGCACCGACAAGGCCGGCTTCTCCAGCGCGCTGGACTGGGGCCTGCGCACGACGCTGCTGATCGCGATCCCGGCCATGCTGGGCCTGCTGCTGCTGGCCGAGCCGCTGATTGCCACGGTGTTCCAGTACGGGCGTTTCACCGCGTTCGATACCCGCATGACCGCGCTGTCGGTCTACGGGCTGAGCTTCGCCCTGCCGGCGTTCGCGCTGCTCAAGGTGGTGCTGCCGGCCTTCTACGCCCGCCAGGACACGCGCACCCCGGTCCGCGCCGGCGTGGCCGCGCTGGTGGCCAACATGGTGTTCAACTTCATCCTGCTGGCCGTGCTGTACCACGTGATGGTGCCGGAGGCGCTCAAGGCGCAGGGCGTGTGGGTCGCGCTGGGCAAGCAGCCGGGCCTGCATCTGGCGCTGGGCATCGCCAGCGCACTGTCCAGTTACCTGAACCTGGGCCTGCTCTGGTACTGGCTGGGCAAGACCGATGTCTATCAGCCCAAGCCCGGCTGGGGCGGCTATGTGACCAAGCTGGGGCTGGCCTGTCTGGCGATGGTCGCGGTGCTGCTGGCCCTGCTGTACGGGATGCCGGCGTTCACCGGCATGGACAAATGGCACCGGATCGGGAACCTCGCGCTGCTGGTCGGCGGCGGTGGTCTGACCTATCTGGTGGCGCTGGTCGCCATGGGCTTCCGCCCGCGCCACCTGCGGGAGCATTGATACGTGGACAGCCCGGCTATACTTCATGGCTATCTCTTGCAAAGCATCGGCCCTGGTGGGCCGCATTCCACGTAGATGAGCAGGCTGTTTAGAAACGTCGAAGGCGGGCAGTTGCTCCCGCACGGAAGCGTGGTCTGCATCGGCGCATTCGACGGCCTGCACCTGGGTCATCGTGCGTTGGTGCGCCACGCCGTTTCGCGCGCGCGCGCGCTGGGCGTGGCCGCCGTGGCGGTGGCCTTCGAGCCGCTGCCGCGCGAGTACTTCGCCCAGGGCGAACCGCCGCCGCGATTGACCCTGGCGCGCGACAAGGTCGCGATGCTGCGCGAACTCGGCGTGGATGCGATCGGCCTGCTGCGCTTCGATGCGCGCATGGCCGCGATGCAGGCCGAGGCGTTCGTCGAGCAGCTGCTGGTGCACCGGCTGAGTGCGCGCGAGGTGTGGATCGGGCCGGAGTTCTGCTTCGGCAACCGCCGCAAGGGCGATCTGGCCCTGCTGCAGGCGATGGGCCGCGAGCGGGGTTTCAGTGCGGGAGAGATCGAGCCGGTCGACCTGCACGGCGAGCGCATCTCCAGCACCCGCATCCGCCAGCTGCTGCGTGCCGGTGATTTCAGCCATGCCGGCGATCTGCTGGGCAGGCCGTATACGATTGGGGGCAGGGTAGTGCGCGGCCGCCAGTTGGGCCGTACGCTGGGGTTCCCGACCGCCAACCTGCGCTTCCCGAAGACGCCGGCGCTGTCGGGGATCTATGCGACCTGGGTCCATGGCGTGTTCGACCAGCCGTGGCCCTCGGTCTCCAGCTTCGGCACGCGCCCCACCGTGGACGGCGTCGAGCCGCTGCTGGAAGCGCACCTGTTTGATTTCCAGGGTGACCTGTACGGTCGCCACATCGATGTCGAGTTCGTCGCCAAGCTGCGTGACGAAGAAAAGTTCCAAGATCTGGCTGCGTTGACCGACCAGATGCACCGTGACGCCGAACAGGCCCGTCACATCCTTTCCGAACACAGATTGCGAGCCACTGCGTGAGCCAGGACTACAAAGCCACCCTTCATCTGCCGGCAACCGAATTCCCGATGCGCGGCGACCTGCCCAAGCGCGAGCCGGGCATTCTGTCGCGCTGGGAGGACGAGGGCCTTTACGCCCGCCTGCGCGACAACGCGCAGGGCCGCCCGCTGTTCGTGCTGCACGACGGCCCGCCCTACGCCAATGGCCAGATCCACCTGGGCCACGCGGTCAACAAGATCCTCAAGGACATCATCGTCAAGTCGCGCTACCTGGCCGGCTTCGATGCGCCCTACGTGCCGGGCTGGGATTGCCATGGCCTGCCGATCGAGATCGCGGTCGAGAAGAAGTGGGGCAAGGTCGGCGTCAAGCTCGATGCGGTCGCGTTCCGCCAGAAGTGCCGCGAGTTCGCCGAAGAGCAGATCGAACTGCAGCGCCGCGACTTCAAGCGCCTGGGCGTGATCGGCGATTGGGACAACCCGTACAAGACGCTGAGCTTCGATTTCGAGGCCAACGAGATCCGCGCGCTGTCCAAGGTCTTCGCCAACGGTCACATCGTGCGCGGCGCCAAGCCGGTGCACTGGTGCTTCGACTGTGGCTCGGCACTGGCCGAGGCCGAGATCGAATACCAGGACAAGACCTCGCCGGCGATCGACGTGGCCTACGTCTCGCGCGACGCGCAGCAGCTGGCCGAACGCTTCGGCGTGGTGCTGCCGGCCGATGTCGAGGTCGCGGTGCCGATCTGGACCACCACCCCGTGGACGCTGCCGGCCTCGCTGGCGGTGTCGCTCGGTGCGGAGATCGAGTACGTGCTGGCCGAAGGCCCGACCCACAACGGCAAGCGCCGTTGGCTGGTGCTGGCCGCCGCGCTGGCCGAACGTTCGCTGCAGCGCTACGGCGTGGAGGGCCTGGTCGTGCACGGCCGTGCCACCGGCGCCGCGCTGGAAAACCTGCTGCTGGCCCATCCGTTCTATCCGCAGCGCGACATCCCGCTGCTCAACGGCGACCACGTCTCCGATGAAGACGGTACCGGTGCGGTGCATACCGCCCCGGGCCACGGCCAGGAAGACTTCGTGGTCAGCCAGCAGTACGGGCTGATGGACAAGTACAACGCCGGCCAGATCAACCCGGTCGACGGCCGTGGCGTGTACCTGTCTTCGACCCCGCCGGCGGGCGACGTCGAGCTGGCAGGCGTGCACCTGTGGAAGGCGCAGCCGCTGATCATCGACGTGCTGCGCGCCTCCGGTGCGCTGCTGGCCCATGTCGAGATCGTGCACAGCTACCCGCACTGCTGGCGCCACAAGACCCCGGTCGTGTTCCGTGCCACCCCGCAGTGGTTCATCTCGATGGACAAGGCCAACCTGCGCAGCGATGCGATGGCCGCGATCGACACCGTCGGCTGGTTCCCGAGCTGGGGCAAGGCGCGCATCGGCTCGATGGTCGATGGCCGCCCGGACTGGTGCATCAGCCGCCAGCGCACCTGGGGCGTGCCGATCGCGCTGTTCACCCACCGCGAAACCGGTGAGCCGCACCCGCGCACCGTCGAGCTGATGCAGCAGGTCGCCGACCGCGTGCAGGCCGAAGGCATCGACGTCTGGTACTCGCTGGACAGCGCCGAGCTGCTGGGCGAAGAAGCGCCGCAGTACGAGAAGGTCACCGACATCCTCGATGTCTGGTTCGACTCGGGCGTGACCCACGAAGGCGTGCTGCTGGCGCGTGGCTTCGGCAAGCCGGCCGACCTGTACCTGGAAGGCTCGGACCAGCACCGCGGCTGGTTCCAGTCCTCGCTGCTGACCGGCGTGGCGATCGACAAGCGGGCGCCGTACAAGCAGTGCCTCACCCACGGCTTCACCGTGGATGAGAAGGGCCGCAAGATGTCCAAGTCGCTGGGCAACGGCATCGAGCCGCAGGACATCATGAAGACCCTGGGCGCGGACATCCTGCGCCTGTGGATCGCCTCGGCCGATTACAGCAATGAAATGTCGCTGTCGCAGGAGATCCTCAAGCGCAACGCGGATGCCTACCGGCGCCTGCGCAACACCGCGCGCTTCCTGCTCGGCAACCTGGACGGCTTCGATCCGGCCCAGCAACTGGTGGCCCCGGCCGACATGGTTGCGCTGGACCGCTGGATCGTGCATCGCGCGTTCGAGGTGCAGGAGAAGATCAAGGCCGCGTACACCGGCTACAACATGGCCGAGATCGTGCAGCTGCTGCTGAACTTCTGCAGCGTCGACCTGGGCTCGGTGTACCTGGACGTCACCAAGGACCGCCTGTACACCATGCCGATGGACTCGCGCGGCCGCCGCTCGGCGCAGACCGCGATGTACCACATCGCCGAAGCGTTCACGCGCTGGATCGCGCCGATCCTGAGCTTCACCGCCGATGAGTTGTGGGGTTACCTGCCGGGCGAGCGCAAGGAGAACGTGCTGTTCGCCACCTGGTACGAAGGCCTGGTCCCGCTGCCGGCCGATGCACCGCTCAACGCGGCCGATTTCGATCAGCTGCTGGCCCTGCGCGAGCAGGTCGCCAAGGTGCTCGAGCCGATGCGCGCCAATGGTGCGATCGGTGCGGCGCTGGAAGCGGAGATCACCGTCGCCGCCGATGCCGAGACCGCCGCGCGCTGGCAGCCGCTGGCCGAGGAGCTGCGCTTCCTGCTGATCAGCGGTGACGTGCAGGTGCGCCCGGCGACCACCGATGAGGTGTTCGTCAGCGCCCAGCCGACCACGAAGCAGAAGTGCGTGCGCTGCTGGCATTACCGCGCCGATGTGGGCTCGGTCGCTGCGCATCCGGAGCTGTGTGGCCGCTGCGTGACCAACATCGACGGTGCCGGCGAAGACCGGCGGTGGTTCTGATGGCCGCCGCCCGTCCGCGTCCGAACGCGCTGATCTGGCTGCTGCTGTCGGCGGCGATCATCATCGCCGACCAGTGGAGCAAGGCCTGGGTGCTGTCCAGCCTGCCCGAGTACGAGCCGGTGGTGGTCATCGACGGCTTCTGGAACTGGTACCGCACCTACAACACCGGTGCCGCGTTCAGTTTCCTGAGCGATGCCGGTGGCTGGCAGCTGTGGTTCTTCACCGCGCTGGCGGTGGGCATCAGCGGCCTGATGGCCTACTGGATGTGGGGCACCGCGCGCGGTGCCTGGCGCAGCGCCGTGCCGTACGCCCTGGTGATCGGCGGGGCGATCGGCAACGTGATCGACCGGCTGATGCACGGCCATGTGGTTGACTTCATCCAGTGGTATATCGGTGACCATGCCTGGCCGTCGTTCAACATCGCCGATTCGGCGATCGTGGTCGGCGCGGTGGGTATCGCCCTGTTCGGCCTGTTCGACGGCAAGCCTGCCAAAAAAGCGGGATAATTCCCTCCTGTATCCGTAACGACCCGGCTCACGCCGGCCGGAGTATCTGACCGATGGATGTGTTGCTCGCCAATCCGCGTGGTTTCTGTGCCGGTGTCGATCGTGCGATCGAGATCGTCAAGCGCGCGATCGAGACCCTGGGTGCGCCGATCTATGTGCGCCACGAGGTCGTGCACAACCGGTTCGTGGTCGATGACCTCAAGGCCCGCGGCGCGATCTTCGTCGAAGAGCTGGACGAAGTGCCGGACGACAACACGGTGATCTTCAGCGCCCACGGCGTCTCCCAGGCCGTGCGCCAGGAAGCCGACCGCCGTGGCTTGAAGGTGTTCGACGCCACCTGCCCGCTGGTCACCAAGGTGCACCTGGAAGTGGCCCGCCACTGCCGCGCCGGCCGCGACGTGGTGCTGATCGGCCACGCCGGCCACCCGGAAGTGGAAGGCACGATGGGCCAGTGGAGCCGCGAGCGCGGCACCGGCCAGATCTACCTGGTCGAAGATGTGGACGACGTCGCCACGCTGGTCATCGACCAGCCGGAGAACTTCGCCTATACCACCCAGACCACGCTGTCGGTGGATGACACCCGCGGCATCATCGAAGCGCTGCGCACCCGCTTCCCGGCGATGCAGGGCCCGAAGAACGATGACATCTGCTACGCCACGCAGAACCGCCAGGATGCCGTGCGCGACCTGGCCAAGCGCTGCGACCTGGTGCTGGTGGTCGGCTCGCCGAACAGCTCCAACTCCAACCGCCTGAGTGAACTGGCACGCCGTGATGGCGTGGAGTCCTACCTGATCGACGGGGCCGACGAGATCGACCCGGCATGGGTGGCCGGCAAGAAGCACATCGGCCTGACCGCCGGCGCCTCCGCGCCGCAGGTGCTGGTGGACGGGGTGATCGCGCGCCTGAAAGAACTTGGCGCCACCGGCGTCGGCGAGCTAGACGGCGAGCCGGAATCGATGGTGTTCGCGCTGCCGAAAGAACTGCGGCTGCGGCTGGTCGACTGACCAGGCCTCGTGACGCCACGCATGCCGTGGCGCTGCCCGGTAGTGCCGGCCGCTGGCCGGCAGCTCACCTCGGTTGATCCTGATCGCGTCCGGCAGACGGAACGTCACCGCACGCCGCTGTGCCAATCATGGCCGCAACGCGACGCATGACCTTTGGCCATGGGGCAGGGCGGTAACGCAGGGCTAGGATCGAGGCTTCCCCCGTTGGAGCCTGCCTGATGAAGATGCGTGCCATTGCCCTGTCCGTGTTGCTGGCCGTGTCCGCCGCCGGCGTGCAGGCGCAGACGCCGCCGCCGCAGGACGTGGCCTTCCCCGGCCTGCTGCGCATCGACGTGGACGCGCGCGATATCGGGCGACGCATCTTCAAGGTCAAGGCCACGGTGCCGGCCAAGCCCGGCCCGCTGACCCTGCTGTACCCGCAGTGGTTGCCGGGCAGTCACTCGCCGAGCGGGCCGATCGACAAGCTCGCCGGCCTGGTCGTCACCGCCAACGGCACGCCGCTGCAGTGGAAGCGGGATCCGTACGACGTCTACGCCTTCACCGTGGAGGTGCCGCAGGGCGCCAGTGAAGTCGTGGCCGAGTTCAAGTTCCTGTCCTCCCAGGGCGCGCAGGGCCGCGTGGTGATGACGCCGGACATGCTCAACCTGCAGTGGAACGCCAACTCGCTGTACCCGGCCGGGGTCATCACCCGCAACATCCAGGCGCAGGCTACCGTCACCCTGCCGCCGGGCTGGTCGTATGCCACCGCGCTGGACACGGAGCGCCGCGACGGCGACACCGTGGTGTTCAAGCCGATCAGCTACGACCATCTGGTCGACTCGCCGCTGTTCGCCGGCCGCCACTTCCAGCGCTTCGATCTGGACCCCGGCGCAAAGGTGCCGGTGCACCTGAATGTCTTCGCTGATGAAGCCACGTCGCTGGCGGCCAAGCCCGAGCAGATCCAGGCGCATCGCGCGCTGGTGCAGCAGATGTACAAGCTCTACGGCGCGCGCCACTTCGACCGCTACGAGTTCCTGCTCGCGCTGACCGACAGGCTCGGCGGTATCGGCCTGGAGCACCAGCGCTCCAGCGAGAACAGCGGCGACACCGGCTACTTCACCGAGTGGGACAAGACCTGGCTCGGCCGCGACCTGCTCCCGCACGAGTTCAACCACTCCTGGAACGGCAAGTACCGGCGTGGCGCGGATCTGGCCACCGCCAACTTCAACGTGCCGATGGGCGACAGCCTGCTGTGGCTGTATGAAGGGCAGACCCAGTTCTGGGGCCAGGTGCTGGCCGCCCGCTCCGGACTGTGGAGCCCGCAGCAGACCCGCGATGTGCTGGCCAACGTCGCCGGTACCTACGACCGCGGCCGTCCCGGCCTGGCCTGGCGCAACCTGCAGGACACCACCAACGACCCGACCATCGCCCAGCGCCGCGCGCTGGCGTTCCGCAACTACCAGATGAGCGAGGACTACTATTCCGGCGGCCAGATGGTATGGCTGGAGGTGGACGGCAAGCTGCGCGCGCTGACCGGCAACAAGCGCGGCCTGGACGACTTCGCCAAGGCGTTCTTCGGCATGAACGACGGCGACTGGAACGTCCATCCGTATACCTTCGAGGACGTGGTCGGCACCCTCAACGGCGTGGCGCCGTTCGACTGGGCCAGCTTCCTGCGCGAACGCCTGGATGGGCACGGCCCGCTGACTGGCGGCCTGGAAGCGGCGGGCTGGAAACTGGTCTACACCGATACGCCGAACGAAGCGTTCAAGGCGCAGGAGACGCGCGGCAAGAACAGCAACCTGCTGTACTCCATCGGCCTGTCCGTCAGCGAGTCCGGCTACATCGGCGACGTGCTGTGGGACAGCCCGGCGTTCAATGCCGGGCTGATCCCCGGCATGAGCGTGGTCGCACTCAATGGCCGCGTGTTCAAGGCGGAGCAGTTGAAGGAGGCGATCACCACGGCCAGGACCGACAAGGCACCGCTGACGCTGCTGGTGAAAAACGTCGATCGCATCGACACGGTGACGCTGGATTACCACGACGGGCTGAAGTACCCGGCGCTGGAGCGCATCGCCGGCAAGCCGGATCGGTTGGCGGAGTTGTGGAAGGCGCGCTGATCCCGCGCCGCGGCGGCCGCTGGATCAGTCCGCGGCCTCCACATCCTGCGCGCTGTCGCAGACCCGCTTCGGCGCACACAGCCGATCCAGCAGCGCCAACGTAACCCCGTTGCTCCAGCCGAACCCATCCTGCAGCGGGTATTCGCCGCCACCGCCGCCCGTGGCCGAGCCGTCGACCACATACTTTTCCACCAGCTTGCCCTCGCGGTCATACACCGTCTGCACGGTGCGCAGGAAGCGCACGCCGATCCGGCGGGCGAGGGTGTCCTGCCCATGCCGCTGCAGCCCGTCCACCGCGACCCACTGCAGCGGCGCCCAGCCGTTGGGGGCATCCCATTGCTGGCCGGTTGCCACGGTGGTGGTCAGCAAGCCGCCGTCGCGCAGCAACTGTGTCTCCACCGCCTGCGCGGTACGGCGCGCCTGCGCGCGGCCGGCGACGTCCAGCCACAAGGGAAACAACGCCGCCGCGGTCAGGGCGGGGCGGGTCTGGCCGCGCTCCAGATCGCGGTCCACGTACCAGCCGTGCTCATCATCCCAGAGCAGTTGGTTGATGGCGTGCTGACGTGCCTTCGCCAGCTGGGCGAAGGTGCGCGCAGCGGCGCGATCACCGGTTGCTTTGCTGGCGCGGGCCACGGTCGTTTCCAGATGGAACAGCAGGCTGTTCAGATCTACCGGCACGATCGCCGTGGTGTGGATGCTCGCCAATGCAGACGGCTCGGTGAGCCAGCGCGAGCTGAAATCCCAGCCCGACTCCGCGCCGGCGCGCAGGTCGCGATACACCTGCGAGGGCGCGCGCTGTGGCGCCTGCGCGGCGGTGGCCAGATCGTCCATCCAGGACTCGGTGCGCGGCACGGCGCGGTCGTCCCAGTAGCGGTTGAGTAGTTGGCCATCCGCCAGCCGGACCACCCGCTCGCGCGCCTCGCCCGGTGCCAGCGTTTCCGCGCCGCGCATCCAGAATGCATGCTCGATGCGCAGCTGTGGAAGATAGCGACGGTAGGCCGCATCGCCCTCATGCGTGGCGAGCAGATCCACCATCAGGCTGAAGAAGGGCGGCTGCGAACGGCTCAGGTAGTAGCTGCGGTTGCCGTTGGGAATGTGGCCGTAGCTGTCGAGCTGGGACGCGAAGTTGTCCACCATGTCGCGGACCTGCTGCCAGCGGCCACTGGAGGCCAGCCCGAGCAGAGTGAAATAGCTGTCCCAGTAATACACCTCGCGGAAGCGTCCACCGGGCACCACGTAGGGCCTGGGTAGCGGCAGCAGCGAGCCGTGTGGATCCACGGTGCCGGTGGTGCGGGTCAACACCGGCCACAGACCCTCGATATGCGCACGCAGCGTCTCCCCGGCAGGTGGCACGTACGGCGGGGCGTCGCCGGGCACGGTGAAGTGCTCGGAGACGAAACCGGCGAGGTCGAACCCGGGCTGCGTCCTGGCGCGCTGCCACTGGGTCAGGACGGTCGCCGCCGGCTGGCGGGGTACCGCATCGGCGAAGGTCTTCTGGTCCTTGAACAGGTGCGCGCCCTGGACCTGCTGGAACAGGGGTTGCCACTGCTGGTCCGGTGTCTGTGGCGTCGGTGTCGTGTCGCGTGCCAGCGCAGTGGCACTCAGCAGAAGGGACGAGAGCAGCAGGCCGGCCAGGCGGGGACAGGGGCGCATGGGATGCCTCCGGAAGTGGGGGATTCACTGTAGAAGCTGGTGCGTCAAGGGCTGGTGCGGCAGGAGCAGGTCTTGCCGGGCCTTTGGGCGCGCGGGCCGTTCCACGGTGAGCGCTTCCCTGATTGACCAAAGTGGTCCAGACCCCCTAGAATTCACGACCTCGCCGGAATAGCTCAGTTGGTAGAGCGGCGCATTCGTAATGCGTAGGTCGTAGGTTCGATTCCTATTTCCGGCACCAGATACAGCAAAAAGCCCCGGCCTTGGCCGGGGCTTTTTGTTTGGGCGGCGTGGCGGGTCAGCTCACTCCGCACCGCCGACAGCCGGATGCGACGACCGCCGCCGGAACTTCCGCGACAGCCAGTCGCCCGCATCATCGACCACAGTGAAAGCGGCCGGAATCACGATCAGGCTGAGCAGCGTCGAGGTGATCAGGCCGCCGATCACGGCGATCGCCATCGGTGCACGGAAGCTGGAGTCACCGGCAAAGCCCAGCGCGATCGGCATCATGCCCGCGCCCATCGCCAGGGTGGTCATGATGATCGGCTGTGCGCGCTTGCGGCAGGCATCGATCAGCGCATCGTGCTGGCTCATGCCGTGTTCGTCTTCGGCCATCACCGCGTAGTCCACCAGCAGGATGGAGTTCTTGGTGGCGATGCCGATCAGCATCAGCAGGCCGATCAGCGCCGGCAGTGAGAGCATGTTCTGGGTGATCAGCAGCGCGCCGAACGCACCGCCGGCGCACAGCGGCACCGCGGCAAGGATGGTGATCGGCATCAGGGCGTGGTTGAACAGCAGCAACAGCACCATGTAGATGCAGATCAACCCTGCCGCCATCGCCAGCATGAAGCCGATGAACAGTTCGACGAACACTTCCGCATCGCCGGTATTGAGGAAGGTCACGCCCGGCGGCAGCTGCTTGACGCTCGGCAGGGCCTGCACCTCGGTCATCACATCGCCCAGCGGGCGGCCGTTGAGCTCGGCGGTGAGAGTCACGTTGCGCTGGCGCTGGTAGCGCGAAATCTGCGACGGGCCGCTGCCCTGCTGGATGTCGGCGACGGCCGCCAACGGAACCGGGCCATTGCGGCCGGGCACGCGCAACTGGCTGATCAGGCCCGGATTGGCCAGCGTGGCTTCGGCAAAGCCGACCCGGATCGGCACCTGGCGGTCGGGCAGGTTGAGCTTGGCCAGGCGCTGCTCGTAATCGCCCGCCGTGGCGATGCGGGCGGCCTCGGCGATATCGGCGGTGGCCACACCCAGGTCCGCGGCGCGGGCGGGGTTCGGCACGATCTGCAGTTCCGGGCGCAGCAGCGAGGCAGTGGAGGTCACGCTGCCCAGGCCCTGGATGCCACGCAGGTCGCGCTCCAGCGCGGTGGCGGCATCCTGCAGGCGCTGCGGGTCGTCACCGGAGAGCACCAGCTGCAGCAGGTTGCCCGGCTCGGAGCTGACATAGCTGACGCGCACGCCGGGCAGGTCGGCCAGGCGCTGGCGGGCCTCGCGCTCCAGCACGCGCTGGTCGCGCTCACGCGTGTCGGTGGTGCCCCAGTCGAGCACGAGGGTGGCCTTGCGCGGCTCACCGACGCCGGTTGCGCTGGGGTCGCCCAGGTCGAGCACGGCGCCGACCGCGGTGTAGACCTGCTTGAGTTCGGGCATGTCCTTGAGCAGCGCACGCGCGTGCTCGGCGACGGCCACGGTTTCCTGCAGGCGCGTGCCCGGCGGCAGTTCGAGGTTGAGGTTGCTGCGGCCCAGATCGGACTGCGGGATGAAGGTGGCCGGGATGAACGGCACCAGCGCCAGCGACGCGACGAACAACCCGGTGGCGAGCCACAGCGTGCGGCCGCGATGGCGCAGCGCGGCGTCCACCCAGCCCAGGTACCAGGTCATCAGCTTCGATTCCGGCTTCTCCTCGCCATGCGGCTTGAGCAGGTAGGCGGCCATCATCGGCGTGAGCAGGCGCGCCACCAGCAGCGAGAACAGCACGGCGGTGGCGGCGGTCCAGCCGAACTCGCGGAAGAACTTGCCGGCGATGCCGGGCATGAAGGCCACCGGCACGAATACGGCGGCCAGGGTGAGCGAGGTGGCGATCACCGCGTTGCCGATCTCGCCGGCCGCCTCGCGCGCGGCTTCCAGCGGTGGCTTGCCCATGCGCAGGTGGCGCACGATGTTCTCGATCTCCACGATCGCATCGTCCACCAGGATGCCGACCACCACGGACAGCGCCAGCAGCGTGATGATGTTGAGGGTGAAGCCGAAGAAGTACATCACCGCGAACGTCGGGATGATCGACAGCGGCAGCGCCAGCGCGGACACCCACGTCGCCCGCCAGTCGCGCAGGAACAGCCACACCACCAGCAGCGCCAGCAACGCGCCTTCCCAGAGCATGGTCATCGAGGAATCGTAGGAGCGGTGCGTCTCATCGATCGCCGTGGTGACCAGGCGGAAGTCGATGCCCGGATGCTCTGCCTTGATCTTGTCCAGTGCGTCATGCACGCCGGCTTCGACCTTGACCTCGCTGGAGCCGCGGGTGCGCGACATCGAGAAGGCCACCACGCCCTTGCCGTCCAGCAGGGCCGCTTCGGTCGGGTCGGCGGCGCCGTCGGTCACCGTGGCCAGCGTGGACAGCCGCACCGCGCGCCCGTCCGGCAGCGCGATCGAGTAGTCGCGCAGCGCCTGTGCGTCACCGACGGTGCCCAGCGTGCGGATGGTCTGCTGCGCGCCCTCGACTTCGGTCTTGCCGCCGGCGCGCTCCACCTGGATGCGGGCCAGCTGCTGCGATACATCGCCGGCGGTGATGCCCATCGCGATCAGGGCATTGGGATCCAGATCCACCCGCACCTGGCGCTGCACGCCGCCCACGCGGGTGACACGCGCGACACCGGGCACGCCGTACATCGCACGCGAGATGTCGCGGTCGACGAACCAGCTGGCCTCATCGGTGGTCATGTGCGGTGCGACCAGCGCATAGGTCATCAGCGAGCCGCCGATATCGACCTTGGAGATCACCGGCTCCTGGATGTCCTGCGGCAGGTCGGTGCGGATGCGGGTGACCGCATCGCGGGTATCGTCCAGCGCGGTGGCCAGGTCGGCCTCCAGCTGGAATTCGATGGTGGTGGTGCTGATGCCTTCGCTGACCGAGGACATCACGCGCTTGACGTTGTTGACCGTCGCCACCGAGTCCTCGACCTTGCGGGTCACTTCGGCTTCCAGCTGGCTCGGCGAGGCGCCGGGCTGGGTGACAGTGACCGTGGTCATCGGGAAGGCGATGTCCGGGAAGCGCGCCACCGGCAGCTGATGGAACCCCCACAGGCCGGCCACGCACAGCACGAAGAAGATCAGCAGCGCAGGCAACGGGCGTTTGATCGCCCAGGCAGAGATGTTCATCGTGCGGCGGCCTTGGTCGCGGCCACTACGCGCACGCGGTCGCCCTCGCCGAGGAAGCCGGAACCATCCACCACGACCTGGTCACCGGCCTTCAGACCTTCCAGGATCGCGGTGCGGCCCTGCACGGCCTGGCCGGTGCTGACCCGGTGGCGGGTGGCCTGCTGCTTGTCGTTCACGGTGAACACGTAGTTGTGGCCGTCGCGCTGCACGATCGCCGCGGTCGGGATGGTCAGCACCGGGCCGTCGCCGGTGACGATGCGGCCATCCACGTAGATGCCCTGCTTGAGCGGGCCGGGCGTCGGCAGGTCGGCGTAGATCGTGCCGGTGCGGGTCTGCCCATCGACACCCGGGGTGACCGCGCGGATGCGGCCGCTGACCACCTGGCCGGCATACGGCAGCTCTACGGTGTTGCCTACCGCCACATCGGCCAGCTGGTTTTCCGGCAGTTCCGCGCGCCACTCCAGGCGGCCATCGCGGATCAGGCGCAGCAGCTCGGTTCCGGCGGAGACCACCTGGCCCGGCTGCACCAGGCGCTTGGAGATCAGGCCGTCGGCCGGTGCGCGCAGGTCGGCGAAGTCGCGGCGCAACTTGGCCGCATCGCGCGCGGCGCGTGCGGTGGAGGTCTGCGCTTCGGCATTGATGCGCGAGGCGCGCAGTTCGTCCAGGCTGCTTTCGCTGATCAGCTGCTGCGCGGCCAGCTTGGCGCTGCGCTCGTAGTTCATCCGCGCCAGTTCCTGCGAGGCCTGCGCCTGCCGCAGCGAGGCGTCGGCCTGCGCCAGCTCGCTGTCCAGAGTGCGATGGTCCACCTGCAGCAGCACTTGGCCCTGCTTGACCCATTGGCCCACGTCCACCAGCAGCGCGGTCACCCGCTGGCCGCTGATCTCCACGCCCAGCTGCATTTCCTCGTAGGCGGTCACCGGCCCGGAGACCAGCACCGTGCGCGCCATGGTCTGCTGCTGCGCGGGCGCCAGCGAGACCGGCAGCGCCGAACTGGCGGCCGTGGCGTCGGCCGACGCCTTGTCGTCCTTGCCGCCACACGCGGACAGCAGCGCGGCGACCAGGATCAGGGAAATACTGCGGAAGGAGGGTGCACGCATTGAGTGGCTTTCCGGGTCGGAACAGCGGGAGAAAAAGGAGTGGGGGAATCAGGATCCGCGGGACAGGCGCAGTGCGATGCCGTCCAGCATCAGGCCCAGCCCCTGCTCGAAGCGGGCGTCGAAATCGACTTCGCTCCACACATCACGGGCCTGCCAGCAATGCGGGAAGCGCGCTTCGGCCAGGGCCATGAACGCCTCGCCCAGCGCCTCCATGCTGCCGTCGCCGGGCCAGGACTGCTCCTCGATGACGAAGCCCATCGTGTAATACACCAGGTCCATCGAGGTGGTCGCGGCGAAGCGTGCCGAGGCGCCCGCCCCGATCAGCGCGGCGATGCTCGCCTCACCCACCCGCAGCACGTTCTCGGTGGCCAGGAAGGTGCCGGCATAGACCCGCGCACCATCGCGGCGTGCCTTGAACGCCAGGCGGAACTCGCGCCCGATCTGCAGCAGGGTCTGCCGCCATGGCTGCCCGACGGGAATGTCACGGGCGACGTCGCAGATCATGGCATCGGCCATGGCATCGATCAGCGCCTGTTTGCTCTTGAAGTGCCAGTACAGCGACGGCGCGCGGATGCCCAGCGAGCAGGCGACTTTGCGCAGGGTGATCCCCTCCAGGCCGGCCTCGTCGAGGATCCGGAAGGCCGCCTCGACGATGTTTTCCCGCGCGATGGGTTGACGCACTGCTGGTCCTGCCTAACGATGTTAGGCGGCGAATCTAACAGTGTTAGGCTGGCGCGGACAAGTGCCGCCCGCGTGCCTCAGGGGGCGAACAGGTCCGGCCGCAGTTCGGCCATCCGGACCCGATTCCGCCCGCTGGTCTTGGCCTCATACAGCGCCTCATCCGCGCGGGAGATCAGCTCTTCCAGCAGTTTCTGGTCGCTGCCCGGCAACGCCTCGCCGATCGCGCCGCCGACGCTGACGGAGACAGCGATACGTTCGCTGCCCACCAGGATGGGTTCGGCGGCGACCGCGCTGCGCAGTCGCTCGGCGGCGGCGGGAATCTCATCCACGGCGGAGGCGGCCAGCAGCGCGATGAATTCCTCGCCACCGAAACGGGCGAACAGATCGCGCTCCCGCAGGGCATCCCGGCAACGCCTGGCGACCACTTTGAGGACTTCATCGCCGACCGGATGGCCGTAGGTATCGTTGATCTTCTTGAAGTGATCCACGTCCACCATCAGCACCGCGACCGCACGGCCGTTCGCCTCACGGGCGGCGATGATCTGCGCAGAGCATTCCTCGAAATGACGGCGATTGGGCACGCCGGTCAAGGGATCGGAGGAGGCGAGGCGGCGCAGTTCCGCCGCCATCAGCAGATCGGCGGTGACGTCGGTGAACAGCCAGATGCGCCCGTGTGCGCCGTTGCCGCGTACCCGGTGGGTATCCACCTCGAAGGTCCGTTCGCCCAGCGTCCAGTTCTGCTTCGCGGCGAACTGATCGTTGTTCATCTGGGCGCTGTAGGCCAGCTCCAGCTCGGCATGGTTGTCGCAGCGCTGGCGCAGGGCGCGCATCGGGCCGGCCACGTCCGCCGCGCGGTGATTGCCCGCGGCGCACCCCAGCAGCTCCGCAGCGTGCTCGTTGACGGCGGCGCCCACGCCATCGCCATCGATCAGGACGATGCCCGCCGGCACGCTTTCAAACAGATCGAGGAATTGATTGCGGACGATCGCGCCGCGTGCGGCCTCCCGCCGCGCGGACAGCAGGCGGGCCACGCTCGTCGCCAGCAGCGGCACCTGCGCCTTCAGCGCTGCAGGTGCAGGGGCGCTTCGCCACAGCAGCAGCAGGCCACTCAGCGGCGCCCCGTGCGACGGGGCCGGGACGTAGAGCAGGTGGGTGGGGAGGCCTTCCAGTGCATGGATGATCGCCGTCGGCAGCCGGAACCCCGTTGCGTCGACGGCTTCACCGCTCCAGGTGTGTTCGAGGAGACCGCTGCGCGTCAGGTTGAAGCTCGACGAGGGCAGCGCCGGGGCCGCGACCGCCCATGTCGCCCTGCCACCGGCGTCCACTTCCACTGCCATCACCAGGTCGGCGTGGGAGGCGAGGCGGGCGAACTGGCACAGCGCGGCCAGGGCGTCACTGTCGGACGTCGTCACAACGCGGTGCCTGCCAGTCGCTGTTCGAGAATGCGCATGACGTCATCGGGCGCGGTCATGTGCGGAAGATGACCCGAGGCATCGATCACATCCAGGGTGGCGCCCTCGATCGCGTTGGCCAGCCAGTGGCCGACCGCGACCGGTACCGCCACGTCGTGTGCGGTCTGGATGAGGTGGACCGGCCTTGAGACCCGCGCGGCCAGGCTGCGCAGATCGGAGGTGAAAATCGTGCGCGATGTATTGAGTGCGATATCCGGGCGCATCTGGAACAGGGTATTGGAGAAATCGGCGACGACCGCGCTGTCCTCCACGCCGACGACCATCGGGGCGAAGCCGGCGATCCAGGCCTGGTAGTTGGCGCGCATGCTGTCGAACAACTGGTCCAGGTCCTGCGGCTTGAAGCCGCCGGTGTACCCGTCATCGTCGAGATAACGCGGCGATGCGCCGATGATGACCAGCCGCTCGAACAGGTCCGGCCGCGCGACGGCAGCCGCCGCGCCGATCATGCCGCTCATCGAGTGGCCGATGTAGGTGCAGTCACGCACGTCCAGTTCGTCGAGGATGTCGATCAGATCGTCGGCATACCCGAACAGCGCGCCGTGTCGTTCGAAATCGTATGTCTGCGCACCGTGCGGGCCGCAGCCGGCAAGATCGAAGGAAATCACATCAAAGCGCGCTTCACACCAGGGACGCAGTGCGTTCCATGCGGTCTGATCGGTACCAAAGCCGTGTGACAGGATCGCGACGTCCTTGCCCGCGCCGCTACGGCGCCCGTTGAACCGCTCAAAACTCTCCACGCACATCCACCCATGGCGTCCGGCAAGTGCCGAATACTAGGTCACGCGCGCGTGCGGGTCCAACGCGCGCCATTGCCGAAGACCAGTTGCCGCAGATAGCCGCCGATGAAACCTGCGAGCGCACCAAGCAGTAAACGGGCGGCGACGCGGGCGATACGGCTGGCATGCAGCCGCACCCACGGCAACAGTGTCATCGCCTGCGCACCGATCAGCAGGAGCAGTACATCCAGCCCCAGCGCATCCACCACGGGCAGCAGTGGCACCAGCAGTGGGTTGCAGGCCATCAGGGTCACGATCGCGGCAGTAAGCGCGAACAGGGCGCGCCGGCCCATCGGCGTGGCGGTCCAGCGGAGCAGGCGGGCAGTCAGGGACACGGCGGTCTCCAGGCAGTTGGCCGGAGTGTACTGCGGTATCGTCATGCTCGAACTCCCGGGAATCCGCCTCATGAAGATCGCAGTATTCAGCGCCCGCCCGTATGACCAGCGGTTTCTCGAGGAAGCCAATCAACGCCGCGGGGCAGGGCAGTCCTTCGAGTTTCTGTATTTCGACGCCGCGCTGGAGGTACATACCGCGGCACTGGCGCAGGACTGCGAAGCGGTCTGCGTATTCGTGAATGATCGGCTGGATGCGCCGGTGCTGCAGGCGCTGCATGCACTGGGCGTGCGCGCGGTGCTGCTGCGTTGTGCAGGCTTCAATAATGTCGACCTGGCCGCCGCCGGCCAGCTGGGCCTGTTCGTAGCGCGCGTGCCCGCCTATTCGCCCGAGGCCGTGGCCGAACATGCGCTGGCGCTGGTGATGACGCTCAACCGGCACACCCACCGCGCCTACAACCGGGTGCGCGAGGGCAACTTCATGCTCGATGGCCTGCTGGGCCGCACCCTGCACGGCAAAACCGTGGGCATCGTGGGGACCGGCAAGATCGGGCTGGCGACCGCCCGCATCTTCAAGGGCATGGGCTGCACCGTACTGGGCCACGATCCGTATCCGTCGCCCGCGTTCGCCGCCATCGGCGCGTCGGTCGCGCTGGACGAGCTGCTCGCGCGATCGGATGTCGTCTCGCTGCACTGTCCGCTGACGCCGGACACCCATCATCTGATCGACGACGCGTCACTTGCCCGGATGAAACCCGG
This sequence comes from Stenotrophomonas sp. TWI1183, assembly GCF_039673115.1. NCBI lineage: Bacteria > Pseudomonadati > Pseudomonadota > Gammaproteobacteria > Lysobacterales > Lysobacteraceae > Stenotrophomonas > Stenotrophomonas sp. TWI1183. Next base: position 45,539 of record NZ_JBDJKZ010000021.1, on the reverse strand, counting down.
GGCGATGCTGGTCAATACCTCGCGGGGTGGGCTGGTGGATACCCATGCGGTGATCCGCGCGCTGAAGTCCCGCCGCCTGGGGCACCTGGCCATCGACGTCTATGAGCAGGAGAGCGGGCTGTTCTTCCAGGACTGGTCCGGCGAGATCATCGACGATGACGCGTTCCAGCGCCTGATGACCTTCCCCAATGTGCTGGTGACCGGGCACCAGGGCTTCTTCACGGTGGAGGCGCTGCAGGAGATCTCGGAGATCACGCTGGGCAACCTGGCCGACTTCGTCAGGGGGGCGGACTGCGCGAACCGGGTGCTGGCCCCCTGAGCGCCGCCGCCGATGACGCCGACCGCCGGTGCGTGTACGGTGGCCACCCGGACCCGGACCTGACCCGTTCATGTCTATACAAGGGGCCGGAAGGTTGCCGAATCGGGTCATTGCCCGGCACTGCGACAACGTGTCGCAGCCTAAAACAGGCCTTTCCTGCGCTGGATCATTGTCAATGCCTTTCTTAAATGATGCGTGACGGCCTAAAATTAGAAGGCTGACATGATCGTCCTTCGTGCCTGTCCCCTTGGACCGGCACCACCGGCTTTGGCTGGGACGGAGGCGGGCTTGAACTGGCATTCCCTACGCAATTGGATCGACCGATGATTCCGTTGAAACCCCTTGGACGCTTCCTGCGTCCGGGCCTGCTGTTTGCGTTGTCCGTGTTCCTGACGGGCTGCAACTCGGCCATCCTCAACCCCAAGGGCCAGATCGGCCACGACGAGAAGACCCTGCTGATCACGGCCACCGTGCTCATGCTGCTGGTTGTCGTGCCGGTCATCATCATGACCCTCACCTTCGCGTGGAAGTACCGTGCGACCAACACCAAGGCCCGTTACGAGCCGAAGTGGTCGCATTCCACGGCCATCGAAGTGGTGGTCTGGTCGATCCCGTGCATGATCGTGCTGGTGCTGGCCGTGCTGACCTGGCGTTCCTCGCACGCGCTGGATCCGTACCGTCCGCTGGACTCGGACAAGAAGCCGGTGGTGATCGAAGCCATCTCGCTGGACTGGAAGTGGCTCTTCATCTATCCGGAAGAGAACATCGCCACCGTCAACGAGATCACCTTCCCGGTCGATACCCCGCTGAACTTCAAGATCACGTCCGATTCGGTGATGAATGCATTCTTCATCCCGCACCTGGGCAGCATGATCTACTCGATGACGGCCATGGAGACCAAACTCCACCTGATCGCCAACGAGACCGGTGAGTTCCCGGGCATGTCCTCGCACTACAGCGGCGCGGGCTTCAGCAAGATGCATTTCTCCGCGCACTCGGTGACCGAGGCGGAGTACCAACAGTGGCTGACCAAGGTGCGTGCCGAAAGCGCGACCCTGGACAAGACCGCCTTCGCTGCGCTGGTCGCCGAGAAGAACCACGACTGGCACCCGGTGACCTATTACGGCACCACCGAGGCCGGCCTGTTCGACTGGGTCATCGCCAAGCACATGGGCGACAACCAGCACTACGGCATGAAGCACGACCACAAGGCAATGAAGCATGACGGCGCCGAGGGCGAAAGCCATGAAGGCCACGACATGCAGGCCATGAGCGGAGCCCACGACGACGCTGCGAAGCTGCCGGTCCATGCCGACCAGCCCGCTGCCGCGGACGCCGCACACACTGCAGACGAGCACGCCGCAGCCGGCCACGCCGGTCACGACGGCTCGGGAGAATGACCATGAATCTGTTGGGTAAACTGACCTTTGCCGACATCCCGCACGATCCGATCATCATCACCACGCTGATCGGCGCGGGGATCGGTGGCCTGCTCGTGCTGGCCCTGATCACCAAGTTCAAGCTGTGGGGCTATCTCTGGAAAGAGTGGTTCACCTCGGTGGATCACAAGAAGATCGGCGTGATGTACCTCATCGTCGCCTTCGTCATGCTGCTGCGCGGCTTCGCCGACGCGATCATGATGCGCATCCAGCAGGCGATGGCCGCCGGCGGCAACGAGGGCGTGCTGCCCCCGCATCACTACGATCAGATCTTCACCGCCCACGGCGTGATCATGATCTTCTTCGTGGCGATGCCGCTGATCACCGGCCTGATGAACGTCGTCGTGCCGCTGCAGATCGGCGCACGCGACGTCGCCTTCCCGTTCGTCAACTCGCTCAGCTTCTGGCTGTTCGTGGCGGGCGCGGGCCTGGTGATGATCTCGCTGGGTGTCGGTGAGTTCGCGCAGACCGGCTGGTTGGCCTTCCCGCCGTTGTCAGGCAAGGAATACAGTCCAGGGGTAGGTGTCGATTACTACATCTGGGGCCTGCAGGTAGCAGGCCTGGGTACCACGCTGAGCGGCATCAACTTCTTCATCACCATTCTGAAGATGCGCACGCCCGGCATGAAGCTGATGCAGATGCCGATCTTCACCTGGACCGCGCTGGTCACCAACGTGCTGATCATCGCCGCCTTCCCGGTGCTGACGATCACCCTGGTGCTGCTGACCCTGGACCGTTACCTCGGCACGCACTTCTTCACCAATGACGGTGGCGGCAACGCCATGCTGTACATCAACCTGATCTGGATCTGGGGTCACCCGGAAGTCTATATCCTGGTCCTGCCGGCCTTCGGCGTGTTCTCCGAGGTCATCGCCACGTTCTCGCGCAAGGCGCTGTTCGGTTACAAGGGCATGGTCTACGCGACGGCCTGCATCGGCGTGCTGTCGTTCCTGGTCTGGCTGCACCACTTCTTCACCATGGGCTCGGGTGCCAACGTCAATGCCTTCTTCGGCATCACGACGATGATCATCTCGATCCCGACCGGCGTGAAGATCTTCAACTGGCTGTTCACCATGTTCCGCGGTCGCGTGCAGTTCACGACCCCGGTGCTGTGGACGATCGGGTTCATGGTCACCTTCACCATCGGCGGCATGACCGGCGTGATGCTGGCGATCCCGGCCATCGACTTCGTGCTGCACAACAGCCTGTTCCTGATCGCCCACTTCCACAACGTCATCATCGGCGGCGTGGTGTTCGGCATGTTCGCCGGCATCACCTACTGGTGGCCGAAGATGTTCGGTTTCCGCCTCAACGAAACCTGGGGCAAGCGCGCGTTCTGGTGCTGGTTCATCGGCTTCTATGTCGCGTTCATGCCGCTCTACATCCTGGGCTTCATGGGCATGACCCGCCGCATGCAGAGCTACCCGAACCTGGAATACCAGCCGCTGCTGATCATCGCCATGTGCGGTGCCTTCATCATCGGCGCCGGCATCCTGTGCCAGATCATCCAGATCGCCGTGTCGATCCGCGACCGCAAGAAGACCGCCGACCTGACCGGCGATCCGTGGGACGCCCGTACGCTGGAGTGGGAAACCTCTTCGCCGCCGTCGTTCTACAACTTCGGCTCGCTGCCGCGCGTCAACGAACTGGACGAGTTCTGGGAGCGCAAGCAGCGTGGTGAGGCATGGGAACGCCCGGCCAAGTACACCGACATCCACATGCCGCGCAACACCGGCACCGGTGTGGTGATCGGCGCCTTCAGCCTGGTGTTCGGCTTCGCGATGATCTGGCACATCTGGTGGCTGGCGATCGTGGGCCTGGTCGGCATGATCGGCACCTTCATCTGGCGCACCTTCGACAAGGACGTGGATTACTACGTGCCGGCCGCGGAAGTGGAGCGGATCGAGAATGAGCACCGTCGCCACCTGGTGGCGCAGGGCCTGGTGAAATCGGAGCTGAAGGCATGAGCACCACTATCCCCAACACCATGAACCATGGGCACGCCGCGCACGCGGCGGCCCACGGCCATGACGACCACGAGCACCACGACACCGGCGGCAATACCGTCTTCGGTTTCTGGGTGTACCTGATGAGCGATTGCCTCATCTTCGCCACGCTGTTTGCGACCTACATCGTGCTGTCCGGCGGCACCGACGGTGGCCCCGGCCCGAAGGACCTGTTCGAACTGTCCTTCGTCGCCTGGGAAACCACGCTGCTGCTGGTCTCCTCGCTGACCTTCGGCCTGGGCATGATCGCCATGCACAAGCAGAAGGTGGGCCAGATGTACGCATGGCTCGCCCTGACCTGGCTGCTGGGCTTCGGCTTCATGTGCATGGAAGTGTGGGAGTTCAACCACCTGATCCATCAGGGCTACGGTCCGGACCACAGTGCGTTCCTGTCGGCGTTCTTCGCGCTGGTCGGTACCCACGGTCTGCACGTGAGCGCGGGTCTGCTGTGGCTGCTGATCATGTTCATCCAGATCAAGCAGAACGGCCTGACCCAGACCAACAAGACCCGCATGGCGTGCCTGAGCCTGTTCTGGCACTTCCTGGATCTGATCTGGATCGGCGTGTTCTCCGTCGTCTATCTGAATGGAGCGCTGTAATGGCCGCACATGACAATCACGCACACGATCATGGCCACAGCGCTGCCGGCGAAAGCCATGGCAGCGTCAAGTCCTACCTGATCGGCTTCGTCCTGGCCGCCGTGCTGACCATCATCCCGTTCTGGGCGGTCATGCATGGCGACCTGCCGCGCTTCACCACCGGCGTCATCATCGTCGTTGCCGCGGTGCTGCAGATCCTGGTGCACCTGGTGTTCTTCCTGCACCTGGACCGCTCCTCGGAACAGCGCTGGAACGTCAGCGCGGCGGCCTTCACCGTCGTGGTGATCGGCATCATCGTCGCCGGTTCGCTGTGGGTCATGCACAACATGAACGTGCACATGATGCACTGACGTCTTTTCGACGTTGCCACACGCAGAAAGGCCGCCCTCGGGCGGCCTTTTTGTTGGGCGATGCGCTGGCGAAAGTGCCGCGTGCTATGCCGCCTTGGCCAGCCGCATGAACTCCACGGCATCGACCGGCCGCCCGAGGTGATACCCCTGCAGCTGATCGCAGCCCATGTCGCTCAGATACTGGCGCTGACCGGCGGTCTCCACGCCCTCGGCGACGATCTGCAGCTGCAGCGAGCGGCCCAGCGCGATGATCGAGGAGACGATCGCGGCGTCTTCGGCGTTGTCTTCCAGGTCGTGCACGAAGGCGCGGTCGATCTTCAGCTCGGTGGCCGGCATGCGCTTGAGGTAGAGCAGGCTGGAGTAGCCGGTGCCGAAATCATCGATGGAGATGTTCACGCCCATCGCGGTCAGTCCGTGCAGGATCAGCAGGCTGGCTTCCACGTCACGCATCGCGGTGGTCTCGGTGACCTCCAGGGTCAGCCGCTTCGGGTCCAGCCCATGCTTGTCCAGCGTGCGCTGCACGGTCTCAAGCAGCGTGCTGGAGCCGAACTGCAGCGGCGACAGATTCACCGCCATGGTCCAGTCCGGGTGCCCGGCATCGTGCCAGTGGCGCAGCTGCGCACAGGCCTGGTCGAGGACCCAGTCGCCGATGGAGAGGATCAATCCGCTGCGCTCGGCGATCGGGATGAACGCATCCGGCGAGAGCAGGCCCAGCTCGGGGTGCTGCCAGCGCACCAGTGCTTCGGCGCCGATCAGCGACTTCCCGTTGGCCTGGAACTTGGGCTGGTAGTGCAGCACCAGCTCGCTGCGGCTGACCGCCTTGCGCAGCTCCTGCAGCAGTTTCAGCTGGCGGTTGGCGCTCACGTTGAGCGACTGGGTGAAGAAGGTATAGCCGTTCCGACCCGAGTCCTTGGTGTGGTACATCGCCGCATCGGCGTGCGCCATCAGGTCGCGCTCGGTGCTGGCATCGGCGGGGTACAGCGCGATGCCGAGGCTGGCGCTGACCTGCAGTTCCAGTGCGTCGATCTCGAAGGGCTCGGCCACGCTGGCGATGATGCGTTCGGCGACCACGGCCGCGTCCTCGGGATCCTCCACCTGGAACACGATGACGAACTCGTCCCCGCCCAGGCGTGCGAAGGTGTCCTGCGCGCGCAGCAGCGCGGTGATCCGTTCGCTGACCTGGATCAGCAGCTGGTCGCCGAGCTGATGGCCGTAGGCATCGTTGATCGCCTTGAATCCATCGAGGTCGCAGAACATCACCGCGAAGCTGAACTGCCGGCGCTGTGCCTTTTCGATGGCCTGTTCGATCCGGTCCTGCAGCAACATGCGGTTGGGCAGCTGGGTCAGCGGGTCGTGCAGGGCGGCCTGCATCAGCTTTTCGTTGGCCTGGGCCAGCGAATCGGCGAGCAGGCCGGTGCGGGTACGCATCTGGCGATCGAACACCGAGGCGATCAATGCGATCCCCAGCGTGGCCAGCGTGGTGACGATCACCAGCACCGCCAGCCACTTGGTATCGATCCCCTGGCCGTACGCCGCGCCGCACAGCGCGCCTTCCGGGAAGGTGGCCGCCGCCATGCCGGTGTAGTGCATGCCGACGATCGCCAGGCCCATCACCAGCGAGGCCACGCCGCGCAGCAGGAACGGACGGCGCTGTTCCAGGCGCAGCCGGAACGCGATCCATAGCGCCGCACCGGCCGCGCCGATGGCGATCAGGATCGAGGCGGTGAACCACAGCGGGTCGTAGTCGATGCCCGGCTGCATCTCCAGCGCGGCCATGCCCAGGTAATGCATCGCCGCGATCCCCAGCCCCAGCAGCACCGCGCCGGCACACAACCGCGACCACGGCAGCTCAGCGCGCGAGACCAGCCACAGGGCATAGGCCGAGGCGCCGACCGACACCGCCAGCGAGTAGAGGGTGATCGCCAGGTCATAGCCGACCGGGATCGGCAGATCGAAGGCGAGCATGCCGATGAAGTGCATCGACCAGATGCCCAGGCCCATCGCGCCCGCGCCACCGGCCAGCCACCAGCGGGCGACCCGGCCACGGGTGCTGGCCAGGCGACCGGCCATGTCCAGCGCCGTATACGAGGCGAGGATGGCGACCAGCAGCGAGAACACGACAAGACTCTGGCTGTAGGTGCCGGTCATGGAGAAACCTGGAGAGATTGAAGGAGGGGCAGTGGCCCGCCGCAGTATCGGCACCGGGGCCGGAATCTTGAGCGCGTACGCCCGGCGTCTCGGTTGCTGCGACGCGGCTCGGCTATCCTGCCCCATCGATTCTGAAGCGGAAGTGGACATGGCCAAGCGACTCACCGCTTACGTCTGCAGTGAATGCGGCGCCGAATACAGCAAGTGGCAGGGCCAGTGCACCGAGTGCGGGGTCTGGAACACGCTCAGCGAGATCACGCTGGAAAGCGCCACGCCCGCCAAGTCCTCGCCGGCGTCGCGCCGTTCCGGCTGGGCCGGCAAGGTCGACGCGCCGAAGATCATGGCGCTCAAGGACGTGCAGCAGACCGAGCACCTGCGGGTGAGCACCGGCATCGGCGAGTTCGATCGCGTGCTCGGCGGCGGCCTGGTCGAAGGCGCGGTGGTGCTGGTCGGTGGCGATCCGGGCATCGGCAAGTCCACCCTGCTGCTGCAGGCGGTGGCGAAGATGGCCGCGACGCTGCCGGTGCTGTACATCACCGGCGAGGAGTCGCTCTCGCAGGTCGCCGGCCGCGCGGTGCGGCTGGATCTCCCGCTGGACAACGTCAATGCCCTGGCCGAAACCCAGGTCGAAGCGATCCTGCAACATGCCAGCGTGGCCAAGCCGCGGCTGATCGTGGCCGATTCGGTACAGACCCTGTGGACGGAATCGCTGACCGCGGCCCCCGGTTCGGTCAGCCAGGTGCGCGAGAGCGCGGCACGGCTGGTGCGCTTCGCGAAGGAGACCGGCACGGCCGTGTTCCTGGTCGGCCACGTGACCAAGGAGGGCGGCATCGCCGGCCCGCGCGTGCTCGAGCACATGGTCGATGCGGTGCTCTATTTCGAAGGTGAGAGCGGCAGCCGTTTCCGCCTGCTGCGCGCGTTCAAGAACCGCTTCGGCGCGGTCAACGAGCTGGGCGTGTTCGCGATGGGCGAGAAGGGGCTGAAGGAAGTCTCCAATCCCTCCGCGATCTTCCTGTCCGGTGGCAGCACCCAGCAGCCCGGCAGCTGCGTGATGGTCACCCGCGAGGGCACCCGTCCGCTGCTGGTGGAAGTGCAGGCGCTGGTGGATGCCTCGCCGCTGTCCAACCCGCGCCGGGTCGCGGTGGGCATGGAACAGAACCGGCTGGCGATGCTGCTGGCGGTGCTGCACCGCCACGGCGGGGTGCTGGTCGGTGACCAGGACGTGTTCGTCAACGTGGTCGGTGGCATCCGCGTGCAGGAGACCGCGGCCGATCTGCCGGTGCTGCTGGCGGTGTTGTCTTCGCTGCAGGACCGGCCGCTGGCCGAGAAGACGATCGCGTTCGGCGAGGTCGGCCTGTCCGGCGAGATCCGTCCGGTACCCAACGGTGAGGACCGCCTGCGCGAAGCGGCCACGCATGGCTTCAAACGCGCGATCGTGCCCAAGGCGAATGCGCCGAAGACCGGCAGCGTGAAGGGCATGGAGGTGATCGCGGTGGAGCGGCTGTCGGAGGCGATCGACGCGCTGTGAGTGGCAGGGCGCACAGCTGCAGTTCATCCGCCACCCAGTGAGGCAAGGGCACCCGGGGCTTTTGCTGCCAAGGCTGCGGGCCTTCCCGGCGCGCCGGTGAGGGCCTCGATGACGGCGCCACGACGCAGCCGCAATCACACAGGGCTGTGCTAGTTTTCCCGGCGCTTCCTCGCCCCGGCTCATTTCGACGCCGGGGCACGCACCCCGGAGAAAACGATTACATGGAAGAGACGACCCTCGACGCCGCCGGCGCCACTGAAATCCGTCGTGCCGGTGTCGATCTCAATGGGTTGATGACGGTTCTGGGCAAGCATCTGTATTCCACCCCGGTGGTCGCCCTGCGCGAACTGGTCCAGAACGCGCACGATTCCCTGGTCCGCCGCCGTCTTGAGCAACCTGAGTGGGTCGAGCCGGGGCGTATAGAAGTGCATGGCGATGCCGGCAACGGCATCGTGCGCATCATCGATACCGGCGCGGGCCTGACCCAGCGCGAGATCCACGACTACCTGGCTACCGTGGGCGTGGGCTATACCCGCGGCCTGCGCCAGGCCGGTGAGGACGATGAAGGCCTGATCGGGATGTTCGGCCTGGGCTTCCTGTCCGCCTTCGTGCTGGCACGACGGGTGACGCTGCGCACCACGTCCTACCAGACCCCGACGCTGGGGCATTGCTATGTGTCCAGCAACGCCGAGCAGTACACCGTGTCGCCGATGCCGGCGCGTGCGATCGGCACCGAAGTGCTGCTGGAGCTGCACGCGGACTTCCAGCACCTGGCCCAGGACGCGCATCTGCGCGACATCCTCGGCCGCTACTGTGCGCTGTTGGGCGAACCGATCCATATCGGCCACGACGCGCAGCCGATCAACCCCGAGCCGCCGCCGTGGCGCCCCCGCGATGGCGTGGTGCTGCACCCGCTGCAGGCGCAGCGCCGCGCGGTGGAATTCGCCGCGCGCTTCGAGCGCAACTTCGAACCCATCTGCGCCGTGCCCGTGCGTGCCGCGCCCGGCAGCGATGGCGTGGGCCTGCTGTGGGTGCAGGACGGTGCCACCTATGGCACCAGCGACAACCGCAACCTGTCCGTGTTCGTGCGCGGCATGCTGCTTGACGACGACGCGCGCGACCTGCTGCCGCCGTGGGCCGGGTTCATCGGCGGGGTGATCGAGTCCAACCGCCTCACCCCCACTGCCAGCCGCGAAGACCTGCAGCGCGACGAGGCCTACCGCTCGGTCCAGCACGCGCTGGGCGAAGCCCTGATCGAAGGCCTGGCCGAGGTGGCGCGCCAGCAGCCGGAGGCATGGCGCCGGGTCCTGGCCCGCCACAACGAAGCGCTGCTCGGCGCGGCACTGTGCGATGAGCGCCTGTTCCAGCTTCTGATGGAGCATGTGCGCCTGCCGACCTCGCAGGGCGACATGAAAGCCAGCGAGCTGCCCTCACGCGGCGCGCTGCATGTGATCCTGGACAGCGGCGGCGGCTTCGAGGAAATGTTGTTCCGGGCGATGGGCGTTCCCGTCGCGCATGGCCATCGCTACGCCGTGGTGCCGTTCCTGCGGCGCTGGGCGCAGGCCAAGGGCATGCGCCTGGTCGAGCTGGGCACCGAGCAGGGCAATCGCGCGCTGTTCAAGGCCGGCAGCCTGCCCGAGGCCGACATCGCATGGCTTCAGCAGCACCTGGGCGATGGCGAGCAGCTGCTGCCTGCGCATTTCAGCCCGATCGAGCTGCCGGTGGTGGTGGTGCCCGACCGCGAAGCCGAACTCAAGCGCCGCCTCGAAGACGATGACAACGACAAGCGCGTCTCGATGGCGGCATTGCGGCTGGCGCGCCAGTTCACCGCGCGCATCGCCACGCGCGAGGTGTCGCGCCTGTACATCAACCTGGACAACCCCGCGGTACAGGCATTGCTGGCGGCGATGCGCAGCGGCAACCCGCAGGCCGAGGCCGCTGCGCGTCTGCTGCGTTCGCTGAAGATCATCGTCAGTGCGCAGGGGCGTGCACAGGATGCCGGCACCGGCAGCGGCGATCTCAACCGCGCATTCGCCGACATCGCCGTGGCCCTGCAGCAGATGCTGCAGGCGCCGCGCTGACTCTCCCTTTCGACACAAGAGGACGCTGGGAACGCATGGATATCTGGAATTGGGTGGAAAAGCTGCAGGACGACCTGGGCGAAGCCGGGCAGCCGCAGAGTGCGCAGCTGCTGACGCGGCTCACCGACGACGTCTGCGAACTGCGCATGGACCGTGTCGATGCGCTGTTGCCCGAGGCGCGTGCGCTGGGCAAGACCCTGGGCAATCCTTGGCTGGACGTGTTTGTCGGCCACTGGGAAATGCGCAACCGGGTCGGCAACCGGGTTGAAGGCGAATCGGCACTGGGCGATGCGGTGGCGCTGTTCGAACGCGCGCATCGCGCCGATACGGCCGAATGCCCGCAGTCGATCTGCGTTACCCAGGACCTGGCCGCCTGCTACGGCAACATCGACGGTCCGGGCTGGGTGCCCGAGCGTGTGGAGGTGTGCGAAGAGACGCTGTCGCGAGTGGATCCGAGCTGGGCATGCTTCCAGTGCCTGAGCTGCGAGAAGGCCGACGCGCTGCTCGACGATGGCCGCGCCGACGAGGCGCTGACGTACCTGGACGTGCAGGCCGGCACCGTCCTGGCGCACGGTGGCACGGTGTACGACAGCTTCCCGGAAACGCGCATCAAGATCCTGCTCGCCAGCGGCCGCGCCGCCGAGGCGTTGGCACTGATCGAGCAGCGCGAAGGGGAGGTCGCTGCCGAAGGGAATTACGAACCCGCCAACTGCACCGTGCCGCGCAGGCTGTCCAAAGCCTGGGCGCTGGCACAGCTGGGCCGCGATGAAGAGGCGCTGGCCTCGCTGGTGCCGTTCGGCCAGTTGTCGCCGAACTACCGGCGCATGTGGGCGCACGTGGTCGCGCTGCTGGTGCGGGCGTCGCCGGAACGCAACAGCTGGGATCTGGGCAGCCGTCTCAACGCCACCCTGGCGCACTTTTCCGACGTCGGCGCGCACCGCTTCGTGATCGAGATCGCCGGGCTGTGCGTGGAGATGGCGCTGCAGCGCGGGGCAGGGTGGGTAGCACGTCGGCATCTGGCACTTGCCCGCCGCCATCTCGGCCAGTTGCGCCAGGACCGCGGCGCGGCCCAGCAGGTGGCGGACATGGCCGCGCGCATCGATGCCGCGCCGGCCGCGGCCGCACTCCCTGTGCCCGCCGCGGAACTGCTCGACTGGCTGGCCGCGCAGGGCGAGGCAAGCCAGTCGCGCGATCCCGAGCGCGAAGCGGAGTGGCTGCTGCAGGGCGTGGCAGAGCGGCCCGATGACGCCGCGCTGGTGGACACCGCCGCCTCGGCGCTGAGCGCCTGTGGCGCTGAGGACGATGCCATCGCGCTGCTCTGGGCATTCGTGGAGCGGCATCCGGAAGAAGATGCCCAGCCCGCGTATTCGCTGATGCGGCTGTTGACCCAGCGCGGTGATGAAGCCGGGCTGCTACGCCTGGTCCGCCACTACGAGGTGACGGTGCCGGTGTTCGCCCTCTGGTGCCAGGCGCAGCTGGCCCGGCGCCTGTCCGACTGGGCGGCACTGGAACAGGCGGTCACTGCGCTGCTGGCGCTGTCGCCAGGGTCGCACGGCGCACGTGGCATGCTTGCGTCCTCGTACCTGGTTTCCAAGCGCTTCGAGGAGGCCGCGCAGCACTACCGCCACCTCACCGAGGTACTGGAGGAACCGCGCAGCGCGCATTGGGACCACATGACCGCCGCCAGCGCCGCGCGCGACTGGCCGGCGGTGCGCCACTCGGCCGCTGCCATCGGCATGGAACTGGAGAGCACGGACGGGCCGGTGGAGGAGAATTTCGGCTGGGTCATCATCCGCTGCATGGATGGCGGCGAGCCGATCGAGTACTACGCCCGCCGTACCGGACCGGTGACCGCGCGCATCATCGAGAATGCCCCGGCCAACCGCACCCAGCGGGTGGACGACTGGGTGGTCTTCGACGCCGAACTGGTACACCCCGCGCCGGAAGACGAGGCCGAGCGCGAGCACTTCATGCCGACCTATGCCGAGGTGCATACACTGGAAAGTGGTGGCTACGCGGCAAGCTGGCTGATCGATGGCGTGGACCCGGGCGAGGCGGCGTGGAACGCTTTCACCGAGGCGGTCGAGGCGCGTGGCTGGAAGCTGTGGAAGCACAGTCGCGATGATTATCAGCTGACCGATCCGGACACCGAGGGCGGCCATCTGCCCGGCGTTCTGTTCACCCTCGCGCAGCCGCAGGACCAGCCACCGCTGGCACTGCACCGCTTCCTGGTGGAGGCCACCGCCGCGTGGACGCACCCGATGTGCTGGCTGCGCCTGGCAGAAGCCTGCAACCAGGACGGGCAGCGCCACCTGGAGGCCATCCAACGCTACGGTCTGTAAGCCCCGACGGGCCGCGTGCCGACCAACGATCGGCACGCGGTGGACGGGTAGGTGCCGACCGCTGGTCGGCACGCTTCTATCGGGTGCGCCCGAACACCAGCTCGATCACGAACTGGCTGCCGAAGAACGCCAGCAGCAGCAGCGCCATCGCGGTCAGGGTCCAGTGCACGGCCTTCGCACCGCGCCAGCCATAGCGGCGGCGGCCGATCAGCAGGGTGCCGAACACGATCCAGGACAGGATGCTCAGCACCGTTTTGTGCACCAGCTTCTGGGCCAGCAGGTCGTCGACGAACAGCACGCCGGTCACCAGCGTCAGCGTCAGCAGCGCGAAACCGACCGCGATCACCCGGAACAGCAGCGCTTCCAGATCAGCCAGCGGGGGCAGGGCGCGCAGCCACGGGCGGAAATCGCGGCGGCGCAGGGCGCGCTCCTGCAGCCACAGCATGATCGCCAGCAACGCGGCGACGCTCAGGGTGGCGTAGGCGAGCAGCGCCATCCACGCATGCGTGGCCAGCTGCCAGCCCAGCGGCCGGCTCGGTGCGTGGCCGTAGGCGTGATAGATCCACAACACGGCCGCGGCCATCGGGAACACCAGGACGCCCAGCGCGGCCATGCGCCCGCGCGCGGCCACCAGCGAGGTCAGCCACGCCATGCCCAGGCCGACCAGCGACAGGGCGGCGAAGAAGTGCATGTCCGGCCCGCCGCTGGTGCGCATCGCCACCAGCACGTGATAGCCGCCGTGCAGCAGCATCGCCGGCAGCGCCGGCCACAGCCAGGCCGGCGAGGTCACCGCATCATCGCGGACGACCGCGCGCACCAGCAGGCCGGTGGCGGTCAGGTACAGCAGGGTCGCGATGAGAACGATTGTCATCGTGTCAGTTTCGCATACCCCCGGGGTGCTGGCGATGCCCGGCGGGCCGCAGGGAGGGCCGGTCCGGGAGTCCGGGCGGAACCGTTATACTGGCGGTCTCATTGTCTTTTGTTCTGAACAGGTCGCTTCCATGTTCGAGTCCCTGACCCAGCGCCTCTCCGGCACCATCGAGCGGCTGCGCGGCCGCGGTCGCCTGACCGAGGAAAACATCCGCGAGGCCACCCGCGAGGTCCGCATCGCGCTGCTCGAAGCCGACGTCGCGCTGCCCGTGGTGCAGGCGCTGGTCGAACGCATCAAGGTGCGCGCGGTCGGCCAGGAAGTGCTCAAGTCGCTGACCCCGGGCCAGGCGCTGATCAAGGTCGTGCGCGACGAGCTGACCGCGGTCATGGGCTCGGCCGCGTCGGACCTGAACCTCAACGTCCCGGCGCCGGCGATCATCCTGATGGCCGGCCTGCAGGGTGCGGGCAAGACCACCACGGTGGGCAAGCTGGCCAAGCACCTGAAGGAAAAGCGCAAGAAGAAGGTGATGGTGGTCTCGGCCGACGTCTACCGACCGGCCGCGATCGAGCAGCTCAAGACCCTGGCCGACCAGGTCGGCGTGCTGTTCTTCCCGTCCACCGCCGACCAGAAGCCGGAAGCCATCGTCCGCGCCGCGATCGATGACGCCCGCAAGTCGTTCGTCGACGTGCTGATCGTCGATACCGCCGGTCGCCTGGCCATCGATGAAGCGATGATGGCCGAGATCAAGGCGCTGCACGCCGCGGTCAACCCGGCTGAAACGCTGTTCGTGGTCGATGCCATGACCGGCCAGGATGCCGCCAACACCGCCAAGGCCTTCGGCGACGCGCTGCCGCTGACCGGCGTGGTGCTGACCAAGACCGACGGTGACGCCCGTGGTGGTGCCGCGCTGAGCGTGCGCTACATCACCGGCAAGCCGATCAAGTTCGTCGGCGTGAGCGAAAAGCCGGACGGCCTGGACGTGTTCCACCCGGACCGTATCGCCAGCCGCATCCTGGACATGGGCGACGTGCTGTCGCTGGTGGAGCAGGTCGAGCAGCAGGTCGACAAGGTCAAGGCGCAGAAGCTGGCCGAGAAGGTCGCCAAGGGCAAGAAGTTCGATCTGAACGACATGCGCGACCAGCTCGAGCAGATGCAGAACATGGGCGGCATCGGCGGCCTGATGGACAAGCTGCCGGGCCTGGGCCAGATCCCCGAGCACCTCAAGCAGCAGGTCAGCCAGGGCAAGGAAGTGCCGCGCATGATCGCGATCATCAACTCGATGACCAAGAAAGAGCGCCGCAACCCGGGCCTGCTCAACGGCTCGCGCCGCGCCCGCATCGCGCGTGGTTCCGGCCTGACCCCGGCCGACGTCAACAAGCTCATGAAGCAGTTCCAGCAGATGGAAAAGATGATGAGCAAGATGGCCGGCGGCGGCATGAAGGGCATGATGCGCAGCATGAAGGGGATGATGGGCGCCATGGGCGGCCGCGGCGGCATGCCGTTCCGCTGAGTCCTGCGCGCGTGCATTCCGGGCAGGGACGGTGCGGCGTATGCTGGCACCGTCTCCTTCCACAGGTGCGCCGCGCGTGAATGGTTCCCCGCTTCTCGAGCGCGCCGACAGCTTCTGTCGGCGTTTTGCATTGCAGGCCCCGATTCTGCTGGCGCCGATGGCCGGCGCCTGCCCGGTGCCGCTGTCGGCCGCGCTGGCCAACGCCGGCAGCATGGGCGCGATGGGCGCGGTGTTGTCGCAGCCGCAGGACATCGTGGCGTGGATGACCGATTTCCGCGCGCAGTCCACCGGCCCGGCGCAGGTCAATGTGTGGATTCCGGATCCGCTGCCGTCGCGCGATGCCGATGCTGAAGCCGCGACACGTCGCTTCCTGGCGCAGTGGGGCCCGGAGGTGCCGGCCAGTGCCGCCGATGCGGGGCCGGCCGATTTCGATGCGCAGTTCGATGCCCTGATCCAGGCGCGCCCGGCGGTGGCGTCGACCATCATGGGGGTGTTCACGGCGGCACAGGTCCAGCGCCTGAAAGACGTGGGCATCGCCTGGATCGCCTGCGCCACGACTTTGTCCGAAGCGCTGGCCGCGCAATCCGCCGGCGCCGATGCCGTGGTCGCTCAGGGCTTCGAAGCCGGCGGCCACCGTGGCGCGTTCAATCCGGAGGCGGCCGAGCGTCAGCTGGTCGGGCTGTTCGCGCTGCTGCCGCGGCTGGCCGACCGCCTGGAGATCCCGGTCATCGCTGCCGGGGGCATCGCCGACGGTCGTGGCATCGCGGCGGCACTGACGCTGGGCGCGAGCGCGGTGCAGGTCGGCACGGCCTTCCTGCGTACCCCGGAGTGCCGCTTGAATCCGGCGTGGTCGCAGGCGCTGGCCGAGGCCGAGCCGGAAGACACCTGGCCGACGCGCGCCTTTAGTGGCCGTCTCGGGCGGGGCCTGGCGACGGCCTATGTCCGCGCCGCTGCTTCTCCTGACGCACCACAGCCGCGGCCCTATCCGGTGCAGCGTGGGCTGACTGCGCCGATGCGTGCGCAGGCGGGCCGCGACAACAACGTCGATGCAATGCAGGCCTGGGCCGGGCAGTCCGCGTGGATGGCCCCGGCACGCCCGGCGGCCGAGGTGCTGCAGCAGATGTGGTCCGATGCGAGGGCGCTGCTCGGATGACGCTCTACTGCAATGGCCGCGCCGCCAGCGCCGATGATCTTGCCGGTGCACTCACCAACTACGGCCATTTCACTTCGCTGCAGGTGCGCAAAGGCGCGGTGCAGGGGCTGGATCTGCATCTGCAGCGTCTGCAGGAGGGCACGGTGGAGCTGTTCGGCACCGCACTGGATCCGCTGCAGGTGCGCGCCTGGATGCACGACGCGCTGCAGGCCGAAGGTGCGGTCGATGCCTCGCTGCGGGTGACCGTGTTTTCGCGGCAGTTCGATTTCCGGCGGCCGCTGCAGCCCGTCGCCGTGGACGTACTGGTCGCCGTCGCGCCACCGGTCGATCTGCCGGCGATAGCGCGACGACTGCGGACGGTCCGTTATCAGCGCGAGCTGCCGCACGTGAAGCATGTCGGCACGTTCGGGTTGTTCCAGCATCGCCGGGAGGCCTTGCTGGCCGGGGTGGATGACGCGCTGTTTGTCGGCGACGACGGCCTTGTCAGCGAAGGCACCACCTGGAACATCGCGTTCGCTTCGGGCAGCACGCTGGTCTGGCCGCAGGCGCCCGCCCTGCGCGGCACCCATGAGCGTCTGCTGCAGGCGGGGTGGGGCGGTGATCAGCAGGTGCGGCCTGTCGCACTGGCGGACCTGCCCGGATTCGATGCCGCCATCGCCTGCAACGCAGCCGGCCTCTGGCCGATCGCGGCGATCGATGGGGTCGTGCTGGCGAACTCGGAAGCGCTGTGCGCCAAGGCCCGTCAGGTGCTGGAGGCAGTGGCCTGGCAGCCGCTGGTGGCCTGAGCCGCCGGATCTGCAGGCCCTGTTCAGCTTTCCCGGTCTTCACAGGCTTGGAATGACCGGAGGCCGCCGCTATAATCGCCGGCTTACCGCGCCATCCTGGCGACTGGGCAATTGAGGAAACAACACCATGGTCAAGATTCGACTGACCCGCGGCGGCGCCAAGAAGCGTCCCTTCTACCACATCATCGTGACCGACTCGCGCAGCGCCCGTGATGGCCGCAACATCGAGCGCGTCGGTTACTACAACCCGGTTGCCCAGGGTGCCGAGTCCCGCATCGTGCTGGACCTGCCGCTGGTCGACAAGTGGGTCGCCAACGGCGCCCAGATGACCGACAAGGTTCGCAACCTGTACAAGGAAGCGACCAAGGCCCAGGCCTCCGCGGCCTGATCCTGACGGGCCGCGCCTGCCGCGGCCCATTCGGTCCATACAGATGAAAGATACCGAGCGCCGGATCCTGCTGGGCAGGATTGTCGGCGCTTTTGGTGTGCGAGGCGAGATCAAGCTCGAGTCCTGGACCGAGCCGCGTACCGCCATTTTCCATTACCAGCCCTGGATCCTGCGGACCCCCGCCGGCCAGGAGAGCACGCTCACCGGTGCGCGCGGACGTCAGTCCGGCAAGCATCTCGTGGCCGTGTTTCCCGACATCACCGACCGCGATGTGGTCGAGGCGATGTACGGGACCGAAGTCTATGTCGCACGCAGTGCACTGCCGCCCCCGAAGCCCGACGAGTATTACTGGGTCGATCTGGAAGGTCTGCAGGTGCGCACCGTCGATGGCGTTGAACTGGGGCGGGCTTCGCACCTGTTCTCGACCGGCTCCAACGACGTGCTCGTGGTGCAGGGTGATCGTGAGCGGATGATTCCGTTCGTGCAGCCGGAGTTCGTCGTCTCGGTGGATTTCGAGGCCAACCTGATCGTGGTCGACTGGGATCCGGAGTTCTAACCCGGATGCGTATCGACGTCGTCACGTTGTTCCCCGAGTTCATGGCGCAGTCGGCCGCGCTGGGCGTGGTCGGCCGTGCCGCTGAGCGCGGCCTGCTTGAACTGCACGGCTGGAATCCGCGTGACTATGCCGAAGGCAACTACCGCCGGGTGGACGACCGTCCATTCGGGGGTGGCCCGGGCATGGTCATGCTGATCGAGCCGCTGCGGGCCTGCCTGGCGGCCGCGAAAGCGGCCGATCCGGCGCCCGCGCCGGTGATCTACCTCAGCCCGCAGGGCAAGCCGCTGACCCAGGCCAAGGTCCGCGAGCTGGCGGCGCTGCCGCGGATGATCCTGCTCTGTGGCCGTTATGAAGGCATCGATGAGCGCTTCCTCGAGGCCGAGGTCACCGAGGAAATCTCGCTCGGCGATTACGTCCTGTCCGGCGGTGAGCTGGGCGCGGCGGTGATCGTCGATGCAGTGACCCGGCTGCAGGAGGGGGCCCTCGGTGATGCCGAATCGGCCGCCCAGGACAGTTTCGAAGGCCCGCAGGGTCTGCTGGACTGCCCGCATTACAGCCATCCGGCCCAGCATGAATGGGGCACCGTCCCCGATGTGCTGCGCTCGGGCAACCATGCCGCCATCGCCCGCTGGCGCCGGCAGCAGTCGCTGCTGCGCACGGCGCTGCGGCGGCCGGACCTGCTCGACGAAGGCCAGTTGTCCAAGGCCGACCGCCTCCTGCTGGAGCAGGCGCGGCAGGCCGTGGCCAAGGATCCGACCCCCTAGCGCGGGGGCGGAATCTTGTTTACAATTCGGGATTGCCATCGGCCTTTTGGGCCCGTTGGTAGGATCCCTACAAAAAACGTGCAGCACAGTCCGGTGACTGCATGAGCCCACGTTGTCGAACGACACGACCACCCGAACACTATCGGTGCACCCATGAGCAAGCTGAACAAATCCATCCTCTCGGACTTCGAATCCGCCCAGATCACCCGCGAGCTGCCGAAGTTCAGCCAGGGTGACACCGTCGTCGTCAACGTGAAGGTGAAGGAAGGCAACCGTGAGCGCGTCCAGGCTTACGAAGGCGTCGTCATCGGCACCAAGAACGCCGGCCTGAACTCCGCGTTCACCGTCCGCAAGATCTCGCACGGCTACGGCGTCGAGCGCGTTTTCCAGACCCACAGCGCCATCATCGACTCGGTCGAAGTGAAGCGCCGTGGTAAGGTCCGCGCCGGCAAGCTGTACTACCTGCGTGGCCTGGAAGGCAAGGCTGCCCGCATCAAGGAAGATCTGGCTGCTGCTGCGCAGGCCAAGGCCGCGCGCCTGGCTGCCAAGGCTGCCCAGTAATTCCCGGCCGACAACTCCGGTTGTCGCCTCAAACGGCCACCTTCGGGTGGCCGTTTGCGTTTGTGACCTCGTGATGGAGAAGCACATGGACCGTTATCCCGCTGACGTTCGTAACGCCCTGCAGGCCATGGCCGACGCCAACGTGCCACCCGCGCTGCGCGGGCCGCCGATGCATCGGCTGCTGTGGCGCATGGGGCTGCGCGTGCCGCCGCCGCTGCTTGCCAGCTTCAGTGCCAACCTGTTCGTGATGGGCGGGCTGTTCGGGCTGCTGTGGGGTGTGCTGTGGCGCGCGCTGATGGGGCTGGTGCTCGACCTCGGCCCGCTCACGCTGAGCATCACCGTCGGCAGTGCCGTCGCCGCCGGTCTGTTGTTCGGCCTGCTCATGGCGCTGCTCATGCAGCACCAGCGGCGCCGCTACCCACTGCCCGACTGGAAGACCCTGCTGCGGGGCCCCGCGGCCTAATCCGGCCGTCCGCTGCCTGCCGCGGCGGGCTGGAGCGGCGTGGTCGGATTCGGGTCCGCCACGGGCGAGGGGGGTGAAGCGGGGACCTCGGCCGGCGCGGCCAGTTCCTCGTGATGGCTGGGCAGCATGCGCGCCTTGCGCCAGCCGCCCCAGCGGTAATACGCCAGCGACATCAGCATCGCGCAGAACGAGCTGACCGGGAAACTCCACCACACCGCATCGGCGCCCCAGCGGTCCTGCAGCAGTTCGGCGAACGGCACGCGGATGCCCCACAGCGAGGCGGCCAGGATCAGCAGCGGCGGAATCACTGCGCCGGTCGAGCGGACCACGCCGGAGATCACGAAGTTCACGCCGAAGAACAGGAACGACCACACCGCGATGTGGTTGAGGTGGCGCGCCACTTCCAGTGCCTGGCTGCCCTCAGGCAGGAACAGGGCCAGTGTGTAGCGGTCGAGCAGGATCAGCGGCAGGATCAGCACGCCGGTCAGCAGGAAGTTGTAGAGCACGCCGCTGCGTGCGGTGCCGCGCACGCGGTCCCAGCGCTGCGCACCCACGTTCTGTGCGGCCATGGTCGAACACGCAGCGCCGATCGCCATCGCCGGCATCTGCACGTACGTCCACAGCTGCAGCGAGGCGCCATACGCGGCGGCGGTGTCGGTGCCATAGCTGTTGACCATGGTCATCATCAGGATCATCGACAGCGAGATCAGCACCATCTGCAGGCCCATCGGCACGCCCTTGACCACCAGTGCGCGCAGGATCTCGCCATCGATCTTGAACAGCGCCATGTCCTTGCGCCCCAGCCACAGCACATGGCGCTTGTTGCGCATGTACCAGAGCAGGCCGAGCAGCGAGAGGGTCTGCGCGATCAGCGTGGCCCATGCTGCGCCGGCGATGCCGAGCTGCGGGAAGGGGCCGATGCCGAAGATCAGCAGCGGGTTGAAGCCGATATCCAGCACCACCGAGAGGAGCAGGAAGCGGAACGGGGTGCGTGAGTCGCCGACGCCGCGCAGCGCCGAACTCAGGAAAGCGAAGGCGTACAGCGTCGGCATCGCGAGGAAGATGATGCGCAGGTAGGCCTCGGCCAGCGGCAGCGACTCCGCCGGTGTGCCCATCGCCGCCAGCAGCGGGTGCGACAGCCACCAGCCGGCAATCGCGATCACGACCGACAGCCCGATGAAGAAGGTCGCACTGGTCCCCATCACGCGCCGGGCCTGGGGAAGGTCGCGTGCGCCCATCGACTGCCCGATCAGGATCGAGGCGGCCATGCCGATCCCGAATACCGAGCCGATCAGGAAGAACATGATGTTGTTGGCGTTCGCCGTGGCGGTCAGCGCTGCCTCGCCCAGGAAGCGGCCGACCCAGATCGCGTTCACCGAGCCGTTCATCGACTGGGCGATGTTGCCGGCCAGGATCGGCAGGGCGAACAGGAACAGATTGCGCCCGATGGGGCCGGTGGTCAGGTCAAGCGGCGCTTTGGCCATGGGGATGTCCGGGAGCAGGGAGCGGGATGCAATGGATGTGCCACGCACGGTAGCCCAGTCGATGTTATCCGAGTGAATGCGCAGGAGTTCCTGCGTATTCAGTGGGTTGCGTGTGAAAAAAATTCCGATAGCGACACCGATGTGGTATAAAATTGACGCACATTCATCCACCTATCCAGGGTCTTCGCCCGCCTCGCGCCGTAATACTGTCTCAGGAGAGTGCTTTTGTTACATGGATCGTTGGGCGGCGTGCAGGACGGAAAGACGTTCCTGCACCGTACGCTGGAAGCGAAGGCTGCGCTGGATGCGCTCTTCAAGGCAGGTGATCTGGTCATCGCGATGCTGGCAGCCGCGGTGGCCTATGTCATCCATTTCGGCATGGTGGCGATCAGTCCGCATGAGCGCTCGATCATCGGGCTGCTCATGCTTTACGGGCTGTTGTGCTTCTCGCTCTCGCCGCTGTATCGCCAATGGCGCAGCCGGCCTTTCCTGCGCTGCGTGGGACTGCTGCTGCTGGTGTGGACGGGTGTCTTCTCCCTGTTCGCCGCCCATGCGCTGGTGGTCGGCTCGAGCGACAGCGTCCCGGTTCCCTGGCTGCTCACCTGGTTCGTCCTCGGCTACACCGGGCTGGTCGGGTGGCGGATCGTGGTGCGCGCGCGCATGCACGTGCTGCGGGCCAAGGGCATCGACCGGCAGCGTGTGGTCGTGGTCGGCCTGCGGGCCCCCGTGCTGAAGCTGCACCGGCATCTCAAGGCGCGCAACGGCAGCGGCATCGAGATCATCGGCTACTTCGCTTCGCACGAGGATATTCCCACCCCCCGGCATAGCGACAAGCCGCGCAAGCTGGGGGCCCTGGACGCGCTGGACACCTACCTGAGCGCAAATCATCACAACATCGAGCAGGTGTGGGTGTCGCTGCCGCTGTCCGATACCGGCGAAGTCAAGAAGCTGCTCAAGCTGCTGGAGCGCTACCCGGTGCCGGTCAAGCTGGTGCCTGACATCCATGGCTTCAGCATGCTCAACCCCACCGTCGAGCAGATCGGCCCGGTTCCGGTCATCAATCTCCGGCAGGGCCTGGCCAAGGGCAACTACATGGTGGCCAAGCGGGTGGAAGATCTCGTGGTGGCCGGTATCGCCGTGCTGGCACTGATGCCGCTGTTCCTGGTGCTGGCCATCGGGGTCAAGCTCAGCTCCCCGGGTCCCGTGCTGTTCCGCCAGCGCCGGCACGGGCAGGGCGGCAAGGAATTCTGGATGCTCAAGTTCCGCTCCATGAAGGTGCACCAGGAGTCGGCCGGCACGATCGTCCAGGCGACCCGTGGCGATCCGCGGGTGACCCGCTTCGGCGCCTTCCTGCGGCGCACCAGCCTCGATGAACTGCCCCAGTTCTTCAATGTCCTGGGCGGCAGCATGTCCGTCGTGGGGCCGCGTCCGCATGCGGTGCAGCACAACAACCACTACGAGCGCCTGATCGAGCGTTACATGCATCGCCATTACGTCAAACCCGGCATCACCGGTTGGGCCCAGGTGCATGGCTTGCGGGGCGAGACTCCGGAGCTGCGGTCGATGAAGAAGCGCGTGCAGTACGACATCGATTACATCCGGCGCTGGAGCCCGGGCCTGGACATGGCCATCATTGTCATGACCGTCGCCAAGGTGCTCGGACAGAAAAGCGCGTACTAGGTCACGTTTCCCTGCGATCGCAGGCGCTCAGAACGCGCTGCCATCCAGAAATTCTTGGGAAATCCTGCCCTTGCGGGCGATCCTCGACCTCCGGGTCCGGGCCTTGGGGTATCCTGTTGGTTTGGGCGCGCGGGCGAAACTCCGGCCGTGCACGACATTCCCCTACGGGAATGCATCAGGATTGGAAGTTGTGTTCAAGCATATTCTCTTTGTGTGTGTCGGCAACATCTGCCGTAGTCCTTCCGCTGAAGTCATGCTGCGGGACGCCCTTGGCGACCGGGGCATCCAGGTTTCCTCGGCCGGACTGGGGGCGCTGGTAAATCATGGCATCGATGCCACTGCCCAGGCGCTGCTCGTCGAGCATGGCCTGGACGGCACGGCCCATCGTGCGCGACAGATCAGCCCTGCCATCCTGTCCGCTGCCGACCTGGTGCTGACCATGGAGCGCAAGCACGTCAAGCGCATCACCGAGCAGGCGCCGGAAGCTTCTGGAAAGACCTTCCTGCTGGGCAAGTGGCAGGACGACCGCGACATCCCCGATCCCTACCGCCAGCAGCGACCGGCCTTCGAACACGTCTACAAGCTGATGGCTGAAGGCGTGGAGAGCTGGACCCGTTACCTCTGATCTGCCT
The DNA here is from genome assembly GCF_039673115.1 of Stenotrophomonas sp. TWI1183. Taxonomy (NCBI): domain Bacteria; kingdom Pseudomonadati; phylum Pseudomonadota; class Gammaproteobacteria; order Lysobacterales; family Lysobacteraceae; genus Stenotrophomonas; species Stenotrophomonas sp. TWI1183. The sequence goes on along the minus strand of NZ_JBDJKZ010000021.1, from coordinate 21,880 downwards.
CGTGCCGTACCGCGGCGCCGCATTCCCTTTTTGATATTGAATCAAGGCACATGACAAGCATCGATTCCCGCTCCAACCCCGGCCAAGAGGCCGCCGATGAAATCGACCTGCGGCAGCTCCTGGGCACGCTGCTTGATCACAAGTGGTGGATCGCCGGCATTACCGGTGCGTTCTTTGCCGCGTCCGTCGCCTATGCCTTGCTGGCAACGCCGATCTATCGCGCCGATGCCGTCGTCCAGGTGGAATCGAAGATGCCGTCGCTGCCTGGCTTGACCAATATAAGTCAGTCTTTGGGGCTTAGCTCGGGTTCTGCAGAGGCGACGACCGAGATTTCGCTGATGACATCGCGCTCGGTTGTCGGGGCAGCAGTTGAGAAGCTGAATCTCGACATCCAGGTTGAATCCAAACGGTTCCCCGTCATCGGTGATTACATGGCACGGCGGGCACGCGCCAAGGACCCTGACGGACTGGCCCCTCCGTTTCTCGGGATGAAAAGCTACGGTTGGGGGGGCGAGCAGCTTGAGGTCTTCCAGCTTGACGTGCCTGCCAAGCTCGTCGCGCAGCCGCTGACGGTCGTCGCAGGGAATAATGGCGAGTACGCCCTTTTCGACGGCGGGGATGTCGAGATACTGCGAGGCAAGGTCGGTGAGACGGCCACTGGTAACGGCGTGACGATGTCCGTATCGATTCTGCGCGCCAATGAAGGAACACACTTCAGTGTGTCGCGCCTTCGCACCCTGGGTGTCGTAACGACGCTGCAGGGCGCCTTGAACGTGTCGGAAAGTGGCAAAGACTCCGGAATTCTTTCGCTCCAGTACGAGAATGCCGACCCGCTGGTTGCGCAGTCTTTGTTGCAGGAGGTGACCCAAGCGTATGTCCGTCAGAACGTCGAGAGAAGTTCCGCCGAAGCGATGGCCCAGCTCGACTTTGTGAAAGAGCAGTTGCCTACTGTCCGTAACCAAGTCGATAGCGCACAGAAGGCGCTGAGTGCTTTCCAGATCAGTGCGAACTCGGTCGATATCACGCTGCAGACCAAGGGGTTGCTGGACCAGGAGGTCGCTGTCGAAACCAGTATTCAGCAGTTGCGCCTTCAGCAGGCGGAAATGGACAGAAAGTTCACGCGTGATCACCCCGCCTACCAGGCCTTGATGCGCCAGATTGGCGGACTTGAATCACGCAAGGCGAGCTTTCAAGGGCAGGTGAAGCAGCTTCCTGATGCACAGCAGCAGCTTCTGCGCCTGACTCGGGATCTGCAGGTCAGCAATGAAATGTATACCGCGATGCTCAATCAGGCTCAGCAACTGGACGTCGCACGCGCCGGTACGGTAGGCAATGTTCGCATCGTGGACGTTGCCGCGGTCGATGCTACCTCCCCCGTCCGCCCCTACAAGGCACTGATCGTGCTCGTCGGCACCATGCTTGGTGGCTTCCTGTCCATTGGTGTTGTTCTGGCGAAGCAGTTGCTCAATCGGGGAATCGAAGACCCGACTCAGATTGAAGAAATCGGACTGCCGGTCTACGCCTCGATTCCTGTCAGTGTCAGCCAGGAAAGCGACTCCGTTCGAGGCAAGTTCCGCGCTGACGGAAAGGTCCACCTCTTGGCAATGAGGGATCCCGCCGATCTTGCGATTGAAGCGGTCCGAAGCCTTCGAACCAGTCTTCATTTCGCACGCCTTGAGTCCAAGAACAACATCGTGCTGATCTCTGGTTCCAGTCCAAATGCAGGCAAGACCTTCGTATCTTCGAACCTTGCTGCAGTGATCGCGCAAGCTGGGCAACGCGTACTGATCATCGATGCCGACATGCGAAAGGGCACGCTCCATAAGGCGTTCGGCGCAACACAGTCGCCAGGGTTGTCGGACCTGCTGGCGAACAAGGTGACGATCGAAGACGTGGTTCGGACGATGCCCGGACTCGACCAGCTCAACTTCATCACGCGCGGTGACGTGCCGCCGAACCCGTCTGAATTGTTGATGCATGAGAACTTCACTCGACTGCTTGAAACCGTGAAAGAGAAGTTCGATCTGATTATCATTGATACGCCGCCCATCCTCGCGGTTACTGATGCAGCAATCATCGCGCACCATGCCGGCACCTCTCTGCTTGTTGCTCGATTCGGTCTGAATCAAGCGAAAGAGCTGGCACTAGCGAAGAAGCGCTTCGAGCAGAACGACGTGAAATTGAAGGGCGCCATTTTCAATGCGGTGCAGAGGCGGGCGGCTGGGTACTACAGCTACGGCTATTACGAGTACAAATCGACCAATTGAGTAGTTTGATCGTATTGGTCGCCAGGACTCGTGATCGTGGAGGGGAGAGGCAGTGCCAGCACGGCCTTTCCCTCTTGATGCAACAAGGATGTAACGCGGCTCTACCCGGGAAGTTTTAATGAAGATTGCAGTTGTTGGTACAGGCTATGTTGGCCTCTCGAACGCCATTCTCCTGGCTCGGCATCACGAGGTCGTCGCCCTTGATATAGATGAGCGGAAAGTTGCCCTGCTCAACGATGGTCAGTCGCCAATCGATGACGCAGATGTCCGGCATTACCTTGGAAATGTTCCGCTTCGCTTCAGTGCGACGCTGGACGCGGGCGCGGCCTATGCTGATGCGCGCTTCATCATCGTCGCTACGCCGACGGATTACGACTCGACCACCAACTTCTTCGATACCTCGTCTGTCGAAAATGTCATCGATGACATCAATGCCCGGAATCCGCAGGCAGTGATCGTCGTAAAATCGACGGTGCCCGTGGGGTTCGTGTCCCGCTTGAAAGAGCAGAAAGGGATCCATAACGTTATCTTCTCCCCGGAGTTTCTGCGGGAGGGTAAGGCGCTGCACGACAACCTGCATCCTAGCCGCATCATCGTGGGGGAGCGCTCCGAGCGGGCGGAGGCTTTCGCCTCTCTGCTGCTTGAAGGGGCCTTGGACAAGGATGTTCCGATTATTTATACCGACTCTACCGAGGCGGAAGCCATCAAGCTGTTCGCCAACACCTATCTGGCGATGAGGGTTGCGTTCTTCAATGAGCTTGACTCCTACGCAGAGATCCATGGGCTAGCGTCCAGGCAGATCATCGATGGTGTGTGCATGGATCCCCGGATCGGCGCGCACTATAACAATCCATCTTTTGGTTATGGAGGCTACTGCCTGCCAAAAGACTCCAAGCAACTCCTGGCCAACTATCAGGATGTTCCCCAGAACCTGATCAAGGCGATCGTGCAGTCCAACTCCACTCGCAAGGACTTCGTCGCCGACGCAGTGCTTTCCAAGAATCCCAAAGTAGTGGGTGTCTATCGTCTGATCATGAAAGCGGGATCTGACAACTTCCGTGCTTCCAGCATCCAAGGGGTCATGAAGAGAATCAAGGCGAAAGGCGTGGAGGTAATCGTCCATGAACCTGTACTCGCTGATGCCGAGTTCTACCGGTCCAAAGTTGTTAATGATCTTGTGGAGTTCAAGCAAATGTCCGACGTGATCATTGCCAATCGGATGGTGCCAGACATCCAGGATGTGGCGGAGAAGGTTTACACGCGCGACCTGTTCGGGTCGGACTGAAGCGATCCAGTCCTACAAAGCGCACGAGGCACACGTGATCAACAAGCCCACATCGTCGACACCGGCGTGTTCTCCCACGAGTGGCGCGGGGGACACATCTAGTGCGGGCAGTCTGAAGAGAAAGACAGTACGAGGCGGAGTGGTCGCCATGTCTGCTCAGATGATGAGTATTGCGATCCAGTTGCTGTCGACGGTCATCCTGTCGAGGCTTCTTCCATCGGAAGATTTCGGGATCATCGCCATGATCGTTGCCATCACTGCCTTCATGGGGCTTTTTCGCGACATGGGGCTTTCGACTGCATCGATCCAGAAGCAGTCGCTCCAATACGCGCAGGTCAATGCTCTGTTCTGGCTGAACGTCCTGGCTGGTGGCACCCTCAGTGTTGCGACTATCCTTCTGGCCCCCGCACTCGCGTGGTTCTACAAGAAGCCGGAAGTGATGCCGGTGGCGATGCTGATGTCAGTCACCTTCCTGGTGTCCAGTATCGGCGCGCAGCACGCTGCTTTGATGCAGCGGGAGCTTCGCTTCCTGCCTAAGGCTACTGCCGATGTCGCGGGTGCCGCGGTGAACTTCACGCTTGCCGTGTGCCTGGCGCTGTTGGGCTACCGTTACTGGGCGCTGGCATGGGGCGTAGTGGCAGGGGCCTGCGTAACGACGGGCTTGTATTTCCATGGATCCAAATTCCGCCCGGGACGTCCACGTCGCGCTGAGGGCCTCCGCCATCTGCTGGGCTTCGGTGCGAATGTCACTGCCTTCGAGGTTGTGAACTATTTCCATCGGAACCTCGACAATGTGCTGATCGGACGAGTGTGGGGCGCATCGGCGCTCGGGCTCTACAGCCGCGCCTATCAGCTGATGATGTTGCCCATCGTCAGCCTCAGGACACCGATCAACGCAGTAGCACTGCCGGTATTGAGCCGCCTTCAGTCCGAGCCAGCCCGATATCGGCACTATTATCGCGAAATCGCGTCCCTGCTTGGCATGCTGTCGATTCCGCTCATGCTGTTCCTGGCCATCAACGCGGACGATGTCGTACAGGTGGCCCTTGGTTCTGGGTGGTCAGGGGTGGGCCCAATATTCGTTCTGTTGGCTCTTACGGGATTGATCCAGCCCGTTGCCAGCTTGCGTGGTTTGGTCCTGTTGAGCTTGGGCAGGACGCGGAAGTATCTGGTCTGGGGTGTGCTCAATGCGGCCGTGGTCTGTCTGGGATTCTGCATCGGAGTGCAATGGGGAAGTGTGGGGGTGGCGGCGGCCTATGCGATCACCAACTATCTGCTTCTGTACCCATCCATCGTGTTCGCATTCAAAGAAAGTCCTCTACGGGTCTCTGATTTCTTCGTAACCCTGGCTCGCCCAATGCTAGCCGGGCTGATGGGAGTTGCCGCAAATTGGGGTGCTCAAGGGTTGGTGGCCGATCATCCAGTGCTTCTGCAACTGGTCTTCAAGGCAGCCACCTTCGGGATGGTATTCGCGGTTACTGCGCTACTTCTGCCCGGTGGAAAGCAACAACTCACAGGGTATTTGGCGATTGTGAAGAGCCTGCGAAAATGAGAGCGATAGATTTATGAAAAAGATCAAGAAGCAGGTGAGGCGACGCCTCAAAGCGGTCGTGGAGAGGCTTGATAACATGGCGCTCAGGATGTCTGCCTCGTCCAGGTTGGCGGCGGGTGTCTATTATCTGATCAAAGGCGATTATGGCAGGGAGCAACGCGCCTCTGCAGCTGGCAAGCTCGCGTACCGAGCCTCGCTGCGAAAGCCCGGCGCGAGTTCAAGCCTTCTCAGGAGAAATGTTCATCGCGTCGAAAAGGGGCTCTTGATGCGCCCGCGTCGCGTGCCATTCGGCTTGAACTACATCGGAGAGACAGTCGCGGCCTATGCAACGACCGCGGCCGCTGGTCTCGATGCGTGCGAGCTTCGATGGGCGACCGATGTGCTGGATGAGTACATGGCGGTGACCCCGAGCCATCCGGCCGTGGATCCGCTCCGCGCGCAGTTCAGAGCAGCCGTCCCTGGTGGCGCAGCGAGTCCAACAAAGGCAGATGCCCTGATTCCATACGTCCGTGACTCGAGTGACGCAGCGCGAATCACTTACGAGGATATGCTGGCGCTTGCCCGCTATCGGCGTTCGGTACGCTGGTTCCTTCCAGAGAAGGTACTGCGCAGTGAGATAGATCGCGCGCTGGACGTTGCAGCTTACTCCCCGAGTGCCTGCAATCGTCAGCCCTTCAGGTTCATGGTTTTCGATGAGCCTCAGCTCGTAGAGAAGGTAATTGCGTTGCCAATGGGAACCGGGGGATTCGGGCACCAGGTGCCAGCCTTGGCGGTCGTAGTCGGTCAGCAGAGGAACTATTTTGGTGAGAGGGACCGACACCTCATCTATGTAGATGGCGCTCTCGCTGCCATGTCGTTTGTATATGGCCTCGAAGTGCAAGGGCTAGGCTCCTGTTGCATCAACTGGCCGGATGTGGAGCACCTTGAGCAGAGCATGCAGGAGCTTTTGAAGCTCGACGCCGATGAACGCCCGATCATGTTGATCGCCATTGGTCATCCGGATCCTGAGGGCATGGTAGCTCGCTCTGTGAAGAAGCCTCTGTCTATCGTCCGCACTTATAATCTTGAGTCCAATGACAAATCTGATTGTTGAAATTAACGGCACGGGCACCCATAACCGCGGCGCTGAGCTAATGGCCATCGCCATTGCGGATCGCCTGCGGGCCACCTTCCCTGGCATCCAACTCGTGGTGTCCCGTCAGTTCGGCACGGATGGTGAGCGTCAGAAGCACGGCCTGCTGACGACATGGGAGCATATCGGCAGGCTCGGCAGTCTTCGCAGCTTCATGAACATGCTGAAGATGAAAGGCAGAGCCGATGTCATTTCCCCTGCATCAGTTGACGTGGTCCTTGATGCGTCTGGTTTCGCCTTCTCCGATCAATGGGGAGAGTCGCGTCCTCGAAAGCTAGTAACGATGATGTCGCGGCGCTATCGGCGAGGGCAGACCCTCATCCTCATGCCGCAGGCGCTTGGGACCTTCAACATCGAAGGCGTGGCGGTCTGGTCACGCCGTCTCATGCAGCGGGCTGCGTTGGTCTGTGCCCGCGATTCACAATCAAGGGCCGCCGTGGAAGCTCTTGGCGGTTGCGCCTTGCTGCGACAGTATCCAGATTTCACGGTTGCTGTGGCGCCGGCGAAAGGCGTGGCCCGCCCGTTCGATGACGAATTTGCGGCCATCGTTCCCAACGTCCGAATGCTTGATAAAACGGGGGTAGGTGGCGCGTATCTCGCCTTCCTGCGTCATGCCATCACGGAGATTCGACGCAACGGCATACGCCCTGTGATTGTTCTTCATGATGCTGATGAGGACAGGGCTGTGGTGGGGGCGCTGGGAGGCGACTTCAGTTCGGTTGATGTCGTGACGCACGATGACCCTCGAGTGCTGAAGGCAATCCTGGGCCAGGCGGAGTTTGTCATCGGCTCGAGGTTCCATGCGTTGGTCAGCTCGATGTCCCAGGGTGTTCCTTGCATCGGTGCAGGCTGGTCGCACAAGTACCCGGAACTGTTTGCGGACTTCGATTGCTCTGAGTTGCTGATGGCCGACCTGGAAGACCTTGAGCGTCTCGGGGCACTGGTGGCGGAGCTTTCGGGTGCAGAAGTCCGATCGTCCAAATCCTCCCGCATCAAGGCTGCAGCAGATGAGCTGAAGTCGCGGTGTGAGAAAATGTGGCTGGAAGTAGAAGCCCTTATTCGATCGCACCAATGAGCAGCATTCAACTGTCTCATACCTGGAATTGTATTACATGGATAGCGTAATGGATGTCACCGTTGTGATTCCAACGTACAACGATGGCCAGCGCGTTGCATTGTGCGTGGATGCGCTTCGGAAGCAATCCTATCAGGGGCGCTTTGAAGTCATCGTTGTTGACAACGGATCAACCCGTGATGCGGCGCGGTTCCCGGAGGGCGACCCTATTGCCAGGGTCGTCTCCGAACCGGAAGCAGGTTCATATTCGGCCAGGAATACCGGGATACGTCTGGCTAAGGGGCGCATCATTGCTTTCACCGATTCGGATTGCGTTCCCTGCCCGAATTGGTTGAGTGCCGCCGTGGAGATGATCGACAGCGGTAACGCTGACTTGGTTGCTGGTCGGGTCGAGATTTTCTTCAAGAACCCTGCGCGGCCGACCTCCGTCGAGCTCTACGAGCATCGCTTTTCCTTCCGTCAGCACGAGAGCGTGCCCCAAGGTTGGGCAATCACGGCGAATCTCGTTGTGAGAGCATCGGTTCTCGAGGCCGTTGGTCCATTCAACGCCAAGACCTTCTCTGGTGGCGATGCCGAATTTACCCGGCGAGCGGTGAATGCCGGATTTGAGCTGAAGTACGGTCATGAGGCCTCAGTTGCGCATCCCGCTCGCCGTACATTGGCTGAGATTAGCCAGATGAGACGTCGCCACGTGGGTGGCTTCTATCGGTTGAGCAAGACTGACGCTAGCTATAGCTCCATGTTCTCTGCCAAAGGAATACTCAAGGACATCGCTTACCCGGCGAAGGCGGCGGTGTTGCTGGTCAAGGATGTCGCCGAAGGGAGCCAGACGCTCTGGCGCTCGATCCGCGTTCTCCTGGTGGTATCGCATACCCGTTGGTATCGGGCCGGCCTTAAGATGGCGTATGCGACCGGACTGAAGCGAACCTATGAGCGCTGAGTGCTCAATGTGAAGAAGATTCTTGTCATTTCGAATATGTATCCTTCGCCGCGGGAGCCAGCCCTGGGCATATTCGTGGAGCGCGTATCTGCACAGATGATCGATCGCGGCCATGATGTCACTCTCGCCGTTCGCTGTGCCTCGCGTTGGAAGATTCTGTCTTACCTGCGCTTCTTCATCCATGCATTTGGAAAGGTTCTCTTCTCCAGGGCTGACCTCGTATACGTCCATTTCGTAACGCATTCCTACATCCCGGTCATGTTTGCATTCTTGCTAAGGAGCATGCCGCTCGCTGTTCATGTGCACGGGGCGGACATTATCTCTGACAAGAAGCAGTCACGATTGTCCGCACGCTGTTTCAGCATCGTGAGGCGTGCCGCGCTCGGGCGTGCTGCGCTGATTGTCGCGCCCTCGAACTACTTCCGCGACCTTGTCTCAGATCGGTTTCCTTCGGTCAAAGACAAGATCGTCGTGTCCCCATCCGGTGGTGTCGACCTGGCAGCGTTCAGGGATGCAAGTTCAAGCGCTCGGGTACGGGGCGAGTTGATGTTCTTCGGTCGACTCATGCTCGGAAAGGGCGTGATGCTCGTCATTCCCGCCGTGGAGGCGGTACGCGCTCGACGCTCCGATCTCGAGGTCAGCGTTGTGTTCGCGGGCGACGGTCCCGCTCTGGCGGCCCTTTCCGAGCAGGCGAAGGCATCCGCTGTCTCGGTGCGCTTCCTAGGGGCGGTCGATCCACACAGGGTGCCTCAGACGCTGTCCACGGCCACTGCGCTGGTCTTCCCCTCATTTCGCCAGGGCGAAAGTCTGGGTTTGGTGGCGCTTGAGGGGATGGCCTGTGGGCGCCCCGTCATCGCAGCCCGCAGCGGTGCCATGGAAGAGATCGTTCAGGACGGTGTGAACGGGGCACTTTTTGAGATCAATGATATCCACGGACTCTCACTCGCAATCGAAAGCATGTTGACGCTGGATGATCTTGCCTGGAAACGGGTATCTGATGCGGCCTTGCGCCGTGTAGAGGCATTTGATGCGCAGCGTGTCTCCCTCGAACTTTCGGAGGCATTGTGTCGCGTCTTTTGAATTTCATCCCGCGGGCGGCCCATTTCTACTGCAGGTATCGTGATGGCGACTGTTGATATGGCGTATGCGCCTTCCTCATCTGGCGGAGCGCGTCAGTCCGCTGGATTGATGCGCTGGATCGAGTTAGTGATTCTCTGGGGTACGCCCTTGATGATTCTGATTGACACGATCAACGGCGGGCTGCTTCGTGGTGGCGGCGTCGAAGGTGTCTCGCAGGTGATCAAGGTCGCCTACCTCGGGCTGCTTGCTGTCTGCGCGGTTAGGAGCCGCTCAGGACTGCTCATGCTCACGGTCTGCGTCATCTCCAATGTGCTGTTTCTGGGCGTCCATTCCCTGGCGGCTGAAGGTGTATCAGCGATAACGCTCGATCTCCAGTGGCTCCTGCGCTTCAACATCATGTGGCTTGGATATCACTTCTTCCGGCGCAGCGTGGAGAGGGGGACTGTCTCGCTGAGATATTGTTTCCGGGTGTTCTGCTTTGTCTCGCTTGTGCTGGCGTTGAATCTGGTGCTTGGGACTTTGGGCTATGGATATTCCCAATACGGTAAGTATGACGACGCTGATCAGATCGGTGCCGTCGGATTCATTTTTGCCGGTAACGAGATGTCTTACCTAATGCTCTTGTGCCAGGTGATGGTATGTGGCTGGATCTATCATTCCCGAGGGGGCATGCTCAAGTACTTGGTGGTCTGTGCTCTGTTCGTGCTGGCATCCATATTGAAGGCCACAAAGGTCGCAATGCTCGGAAGTCTGCTGGTCGCAGTGGCCTTCCCGGCAATGGAGGTGATCAAGGGAGTGGTGACGCTGAGACTGAGGTCATGGCGCGGTGTAATCCTCTTTGCCGGCATGATCATTTCGATCGTTCTTGCATTGCCAGGCATCGTGTATCTCATCGAAAAAACCGGCTTGATGCGCCGCATTGAATACTTCATGGATGAGTACGGATTGCTCTTCACCATCTTCAGTGGGCGCGAGCAGTTTCTTGCGGATTTCATGGATAGGGTATGGCCCCGGTACTCCTGGTGGGAGGTGCTCGTGGGTGTCGGTCGTCAGCGCATGCTCTCGATGCTCGGGCGGCCGGTTGAGATCGACCTTTTTGATCTTCTTGGCGCATTTGGCATCGCAGGCGCCCTGATCTACTACGGTTTCTTTCTGAAGCGCCTGGGTGTCGGCCTTCTCGGCATGCGCGAGCAGCGGGCGGACCTTGCTACGATCCAGGTCGTCAGTATCGTTCTGCTTTTGGCGATCAGCATGACGGCTGGTCACGTTATCTACAGCGGATTGGCCGCACCATACATTGCGTTGGCAGTTGGTACCTGCTCCGCGAAGTTGATTGCTCGATGAGTCAGAGACGTTTCGCAGCAGACGGTAGGGTTCTGCGCAGTCATGGAATTTGGAGATAGATTGGTGACAAGGGCCAGAAAAGTTCTCGCTGTCGCATCGGGTGGTGGACACTGGATCCAACTGCTGCGGATGCGCCCAGCATTCGCCGATTGCGACGTCAGATTCATAACCACCATTGAGGGCCTGGATTCCAAGGTTGCCCCGATGCGTTGCGATGTTGTTCCCGATGCCAGCATGGACTCGAAGGCTCGCTTGGCATTGATGGCCATGCACGTTCTTTGGCGAATCCTGTTGTTCCGGCCTCACGTGGTCATCTCCACTGGTGCGGCTCCCGGGTTTTTCGCCTTGGCCTTCGGCAAGCTGGTTGGCGCTCGTACGATCTGGATCGACAGCATTGCCAACGCCGACGAGTTGTCTCTGGCCGGACGCAAGATTGGGCGTTGGGCCGATCATTGGCTTACGCAATGGCCGGAGCTGTCGAAGCCAGATGGTCCTCATTACATTGGGAATATCCTGTGATCTTTCTTACCGTTGGAACGCAGCTGGCCTTTGATCGCTTGGTGCGCCAAGTGGATGAATGGGCAGCCGCTTCCGGGGTCGAGGTGTTTGGTCAGATTGGTCCCGGACAGTACATTCCGCGTCATTTTCGGTTCGAGCAGTTTGTGCACCCTTCCGAGTTTGAGAGGCGGATGGACGAATCGGACTGCATCGTTTCGCACGCTGGAATGGGAACCATTCTGTCCGCGATGCAGTATGGAAAGCCTGCTTTGTTGATGGCACGCAGAGCCTCACTTGGTGAGCATAGAAATGAGCATCAATTGTCGACTGCGAGAAAGTTCAAGGATGTACCCTCGTTCCGTTTCGTAGAGAGCAGCGCGGACATGGCGAAGGGATACGAGCAGCTCGCTGCCGGCGTGACCGGCCTGGGAGCGGCAGGAACGGCCGCAGCGAACGGTGATTTCCTGCGCAACTTGCGTCAACTGATTCAGCAGTAGCCATGCCCAGCGTATTGCCTCGTTCTGCCATCCATGCCCTGCTCGCGGCGCTCTTCGCCGGGGCGCCACCATCCGCGGCGGTTGCAGTGGAGGGAGGGAGAGAGCCGCCGCCGACGAAGTGGCTGGCCGAGAGGCCATTTTCCTACTCCGTTCATGGTAGCGAGCGGACGGAGTACCGGTTCGAATGGAGGCGTGACGACTGGGACGGTACACGCCGTGCGAAAGGCACGGAGTTGAAGACAAAGCCGATGACGGGTCCGAGGCGACAGCAGGTCTCCTTCGATTTCTGGGTCGACGCGGATGACTACGTTGGTGATTCCAAGCTGGCAATTATCATGCAGTACCACAGCTATCCTGATGAGAATCTAGGGGAAGGATGGCGCAATCCTATCTCCAGCCTCTTGATCAGAGATGGACTTTTGCAGTACGACTATCGCTCAAGTGTTGAGCAGGTCACACCCAAAGTGGGCGGCAAATATCAATACAGCAGCTTCAGGGCCATCAAGCTTGGAGCCCCGCGATGGGGTGCCTGGAATTCAGTCCGGCTGGAGCAGCGCTTTGATCCGTCCAATGGACTTGTTGAGATTCTGCTTAACGGGAAAAGAGTATCTGTCGATCCTGCAAGGATAGGATTCAATGATAGACGGGGTCCATTCCTGAAATTTGGCCTTTACTGCCCGGGTGGCTCCGACAAACCCCAAAAAGTGATTCGTTTCCGCAATGTAATGGTGGACGGAAATCCGCTGACCGGGAGCTGGTGAGCCATCGGATTCTTGGTCATTGCGGCGGAGCGCACTCCGCCAGCAACCGTGCGCTCATGTGTCGCGCAGGACGGCGTCAATCCTTGATTTCACTGAGGTTGTCGTAGAACAGCGTGGCGTCGCGCTCACTGGTGATGCCATAGAGCGCATATTTCCTGCCCAGCATCGCTCCGCCGTCGCGTATGAGTGGGTTCCAGACGATGGTGGCGCTCGCGCGATTCGATCTAGGCAATATGGAGTCGAACGGAATCGAGAAGTAGATTCCCTTGTCGAAGCTTCCCTCGCCGAACTCGCGAGCTGACACGTTGGTCTTAGTGGCGTAGGCACCCATCGTGACGCCGTTCTTGAAAGATCGCGCGATGTTCACGGTGGCGCCATAGTCGCCAGCGAGATAACGGCCGGCACTGACCGAACCAACCACACGCTGATCGTGATCAAAGGCGTAATAGAGGGATGCGTGACCAGTGGTCATGCTGTAGTCCCGCAATCCAGCGAGCTGGTCATAGTCGCGCTGCCGCACCCAGTTGATGTTTGCGCCAACTGCCCAGGCCTCCCCAAGGGGCCGATAGAGAATTTCTCCGCCAACGCCGGCGTACATCCATTCCAGATAGCCGGCGTAGAGCATGCCGTAGGTATCATTTCCCAGTCGACCGGTGGCGGTAAGCTGTAGGTTCGGAACAGTGACGTCCGAGTCAACCATGTACTTACGGAGATCCGTTCGTACTCTCGGAAGTCGGCTCGGGGCGTTGTACTTGAATTTGTCGTAATTGTTCAGTAGGTTGCCGCTGACAGTGCCGGTCAGCCAGATGTTAGGTGTGAAAAAGATGCTGCCGGTGTAGTTGGCGGCAACCTGATACAGGATGAAGCCATCGGGACCGCCGACACTCTGGCGGTAACCCACGTTGAAGCCTCCGCCGAAGCGCTGAAGCGGCGCTCGATACAGTGCTTGCCCTTGCAGTTGCGAGGGATCCACAACCTCGATCCCGAGCTTGAGAGCTTCCAGGTCCGACCGATTCTCAACGTAATCGACGAAGTGCCGGCGGCTGATGCTGGTTTCGACAATCGGCATGCCCAGCCGGACGCTGGCAAACGTAAACCAATCTACCGAAGAATCCAGCTCGTTATGCAGGATGCGCGCCGCGCGCCCCATGCCTTCAGATGTATGGAAGTAGCGAAGCTGGGAGCCAGTGACGACGATTTCGGAGCCGCGACGAGAAATCTCGTCCACGCGATATCCAGCGTTGGCACGTAGGCGGCGCGCGATCTCCTCCCACTGCTCCTGTTCATTCATTGCCGCCGACGGTCCATTGGAAGCTCGGATGGCGGGACTCTTATCGCTGAGCGTCTGTGTAGCGTGCCCGGCATCCGAGCCATCAGATTTGGATGTCACTGCATTGTGGGATGGCGCAAGGGGCTCGGACGGTGGATCGAACGGCTTGGGCGCCGAATGGGCACGGCCTGGGTTTCCGCGAAGGGTAACGGCAAACATGGCAGCGTCACCACGCTCCCAAGCAGCGGTGAACTGTACGTTCTGGTTGAGGCTGTACACCAATCCGATGTTGACCGGAGTGTTCTGAGGCAGGTTGTTCTTCCTGGGCTCGTGTTTGTAGTCATTGCCGTCATATTCCAGCTTGACGAGCAAGGGCTCCCATGGGGTCTGGTAACTAATGCCACCGAACACGCCCACGCGTCCTCGAAACATGGAACTAAGACCGAATTTGCCGGCATTGTTGATGTCGCTCGTCGGCATCGGGCGAGTATCGAAGCGGTCATCAATGGCGCCCAATGGGTTGCCAAGGTCACCGCGGTTGCCGATGTAGCCGGTGGCAAAACCCAGGCTCGCATCCACGGGGCCGAATCGCTTGTTGGCCACCATGTACTCGCTGGAGAACAGGCCGGTGCCGCCAAGGTCTCTGATGCCGAAGGCCACCTCGGGCAACCAACGGCTCTCTTCCCAGAGGCGCACCTTGAAGTCGATCGATTTGTCCTTGTAATTCTGGTCCCCGCTTACATTCGGGTTTCCATATCTGATGTTAGATACATTGATATAGCGGAATGACCCCTCCAGCCACGGGAATGGCTGCATCGTCACGTTGTAGCGGCTGTACGGCGAGTTGTGAGAGGCAGTGAAGCTGATCTCGCCGTCATCAGCCATGCGCGCGCTCGGCGTCTGCAGCAGGCCCATTCCACCCCATTCGCTTGCTGTTGCGGGCGGCGCTTCCTGCGCATGCAGGCAGGCGGATGTCGCCAATGCCAGTGCTGAGAAAGCCAAGGTAGCGAAATGTCTGGAACGGACGTGCATCAAGGTGCTACTCGCGGATTAGGCAGCGGCTGCGTCGCGAGGAATGCGGCGAACTGCGTGTTGAACTCTGGATCGATGTCTTTCATCAGTCGTGCGGCGATGGGGACATAGATCGTGCCGCCAGGTGCGACGGCCTGCAGGTCTGCGCGATTCCACAGCGCAATACCGATGATCTGTACGTGTCCATCCGGCTGGATCACGTGGACTTGGTCCTTGTCTGCCACGCGGTTCGATGGGCAGGCAGCCAGATAATGGGTGACATCCGCAGTAGGCTGATGCGGAAGCTCGCAGGCCTGATCCAGCGCGCCCATGACGCGAACGGTGTCTGGCCTGGCGGGGTACCGCACGATGTCCGACGGCATGGCGACCGGGTTGGATGACTTGCGCGTCTGCATCAGGCGCGGCTCGAGCTCTGCCACCACCCGGCCAGTTGCTGGAAGGTCGGTCAGTTGCCTTGAAAGGCTGGAGGCAAGTGTGCTGGCTGCTTCGTCCTGGCTCTGCTGCAGCACCTTCAGGTCGTAGAGCAGCCCGGCTTTGAGGCGTACCTGCTGGGCACGTGCGCTTTCGCGCAGCAGCGAGGCACCTGTGACGTAGCTGTCCGGCATCGGCATGGCGGCAATCAGGGCATCCGCCAAGCGCGCTCCTGCGGGAAGATGGTAGACGCCCGGCGCATTGACCGCACCCTCGACGGTAACCTCTACCGTGTCGGTCACGGGCTGCGCCGCAGCCTCATGTGCGACGAAGAAGGGGAGGGTGGAGCACAGGATCAGGCAGTAGCGCAGCATGGTCATTGGCCAGGGCGGTAGGGTTTGAGCTGCTCGATGTCCACGGCATAGCCGGGGGCGAGGTACTGGCGACTCTTCCAGATGAACCCGGAGCGCTCATCCACCCAATAGATGTTGGTCTCGCGGAAGCCTGGTCCGGAGAGCTTTTCTTCGTAGCGCGCCAGGCTGAGTGGCCGCTCCAGGATCACCACCTTCTCGGTGCCGACTTTCGTGAGCGTGCCGGTCACCGGTACGCTCATTTGATACGACGGGATCCAGTCGTACTGGCGCTGCACCCGGGCGGTGCCCCGCAGTGCGCCGAGATCATCGAACGGCGACGGTCCGGTGATGCGCGCGGCATAGCTGCGGCCAATCCCCGACGTCGCGGTGACCAGGCCGTTGGGCTGCAGATAGAAGACCGCGTCGCCGCCCGCGACCCACGCCTGGCGCCCCCCATCAACGAAGCCGAGCACGAGGACGCCATTGACGTCCGGTGCGCGCAACTGCAGCTGTGGGAAGCGCACGGCCGCCACCTGGGCCGGGGTCGCGCTTGGCTTGGGAACGAAGATCAGCCGCAGCGCGTCGGCGCTGGAGCGGCTCACCGTGGTGCAGCTGCTGGTCATGGCGGCGAGGGCCACCAGCGCAGCGATGCCCATGGCGCGGCCCAACCCGCCACGCGCGCTGGAGCGCGTGGCGTCATGCTGCATAGGACCCATGTTAGTTCCCGACTTCGCTCTCGGTACGAGCGGCGGTGTAGAGGATGTTGGTGAACGGCAGCAGCTGGTTCACGAAGCGGTTCCAGCGCGTCACGCCGGCGGCGCCCACGAACACCACGTCGCCGGGCTGCAGCATGAACTGGCTGCCCACGGCGAACGCGGTCGGCGATCGGGCTTCCAGGTGATAGATCACCGACGGCGCCTTCTGCAGATCCTTCGAGCCCCGGATGACATACACCGCATTGCCGTTGGAGGTGGCCTGGGTGAGGCCACGGGCGCGGCCGATCGCCTGGTTCAGCGAGATGTCGGAGGTGCGGAAGCTGAAGGCACCCGGCTGGGTGACTTCACCCACGACGAAAATCTCTTTTCGATCCAGATACGGCACGTAGATCGAGTCGCCGTTCTTCAGGTAGATCGGTCGGCCACCATGCTGGCGGGCGACGGTTTCAATGTCGATCGAGTAGGTGACGCCGTCGCGGCTGAGCTGGATGCCGGAGAGATCGGCCTGGCTCGCATTGAGGCCGGCCTGGCTGATCGCGTCGGACAGCGTGAGCGGCGTCGTCGTCAGCGGGACCGAGGTCGAACGCTCGGCAGCGCCGGTGATCCAGACGCGCTGGCTGGCGTAGCTCAGCACGGAGGTATCCACCTGCGGTGCCTCGATGTACTTGGCCAACCGCTGGGTGATTTCCGCACGAAGCTCGACCGGCGTCTTGCCGGCCGCCTGGACTTTGCCGATGTACGGGTAGAAGAGTGTGCCGTCGCCCTGCACCAGTCGCCCGGCAAGGTTGCCCTGCTGCTGGGAACCCGCAGGCACGGTCAGCTCCGGGTGGTCCCACACGGTGATGTACAGCATGTCGCCGGGGCCCACGCGATAAGGCTCGGCCTGGTAATCCAGCAGTGCAGCCGGCAGTACCTGTTCCGCCTGCGACGCATCGTTCATGGCGATGAGCTTCGGCGTGATCGGGATCATCTCAAGACGACCATCCTCGCTGGAACGGGTCGCCGACACGTCGCTGTGGCGCAGGTGTTGGCCAGGGGCCAGCATACAGCCGGACAGGAGCAGGGTCGCCGCGATGGCGGCCGGCAGGCACAGGGGCTTCATCATCATCTTCATCAAGGTTTTACGGCAGGCATAAAAAACCCTCGCCAAGCTTGGCCCGGCGAGGGCTTGAGTGCGGAACTAAGAGCGATTAACCGCCCGTGCCGCCGGTACCACCCGTGCCGCCCGTGCCGCCGGTACCACCGGTGCCGCCCGGACCACCGGGGCCGCCGGGGCCGCCGTCGGTGCCGCCCGGATCCTTTTCACCGCTCGAGCTGTCGCCGCCGATGCTGTACAGCACGGCTGCGGCTGCGATGGAGGCACCCACGGTCGCTACGACTGCGGTGGTCGAGTAAGCGGAGGCTTCGGCGCCTGCCACGTCGGTGGCGGCTTCCGGCTCAGCAGCGGGGGCGTCCTGGGGGGCAGCCATCACCGGAGAGGCGGACAGGCCTACCAAGGCCAGCACTGCGATCGTCTTCTTAAACATGAGGGGTCTCCTACTCCGTTAGGGAAAATAGCCCGTCTATGGTGACCAGCCGGGGAGCAAGAGTCAACCCGAACTGAATGTCCGGGGACCATCGAATGGAATTGCGCGCAGCCAACGGCCCGCGGATGATGGAATCTGCCCGTGGCGGGGCGCGACGCCTGTGGAGGCATGATGATGACTGCATCCGTGAACCCGGGTCGGACGATCCTGACGCTGCTCTTGATTGTCGGGGCCTTGGCCGCATGTTCCACCTCGGAGCGCCTGGGCGATACCCAGGTCCGCCCGATGGACCGACCGGAATGCCAGGTCGGCAGCCAGCGCCGCGATCTGGATGCCGGGGTGCCGGCGCTGATCGGCGGTACCGGTTGTCGTGGCACGCCGGACGCTCCGCAACCCCTCAACCGACAACCGGCCAATGCCGTGGAGCTGGGTAGGAAGCATGACTGACGCAACACCGGTGGCCGCCGTGCGGCTGGACGTGTGGCTGTGGGCCGCACGGTTCTTTCGGACCCGCAGCCTGGCCAAACAGGCGGTGGAAACGGGCAAGGTCGATGTGGCCGGGCAACGCCCGAAATCCTCGCGCGCGGTGCGCGTGGGTGAGGCGCTGCAGATCAGCCGTGGCGATGAAGTGTTCGATATCCAGGTACTTGGGCTCAGCGAAATGCGCGGTCCGGCACCCGTGGCGCAGCAGTTGTATGCCGAGAGCGAGGCCTCCCTGGCACGCCGGGCGGAACTGCGCCTGCAGCGCGCCGCGGCGAAAAACGGGTACCAGCCACCGGAGCACAAGCCGGACAAGCGTGCGCGTCGGCTGATCCGTGCGCTGGGGGATCTGGACGCCTTGTGAGCTGCATGCTGCGCATATGAAAAGACCGGGCCTGTGGGCCCGGTCTTTTTGTCTGCCCGCGACGTCCCCTCAACGCAGGTCGTAGCGGTCCAGCTCCATTACCCGCGCCCAGGCGGCCACGAAGTCGCGGACGAACTTCTTCTCACCGTCCGCGCTGGCATACACCTCGGCCAGTGCACGCAGCACCGAGTTCGAGCCGAACACCAGGTCCACCCGGCTGCCGCTCCAGCGCGGTGTGCCCGTGCTGCGGTCGCGGCCGCTGTAGCCATCGCCCTGGGCCACCCATTGCGTGCGCATGTCGAGCAGGTTGACGAAGAAGTCGTTGCTCAACGTACCGACGCGATCGGTGAACACGCCGTCCGTGCTCCCGCCGACGTTGGTACCGATCACCCGCAGGCCCCCGACCAGTGCGGTCATCTCCGGCGCGGTCAGCGTGAGCAGCTGCGCACGGTCGATCAGCAGCGCTTCGGTAGGCACGTTGTAGCGGCCCTTGACGTAGTTGCGGAACCCGTCGGCATACGGCTCCAGCACCGCGAACGACTCCACATCGGTCTGCGCCTGGCTGGCATCGGTGCGGCCGGGGTTGAACGGCACGCTGACCTCATGGCCACCGGCCTTGGCCGCCTGTTCGACACCGACATTGCCGGCCAGCACGATCAGGTCGGCCAGCGAGACCTGCGCGCCGCCGTCGCCCTTGAAGCCGGCCTGGATCTTCTCCAGGGCGGCCAGCACCTTGCCGAGCTGCTGCGGCTGGTTGACCGCCCAGTCCTTCTGCGGGGCCAGGCGCACACGTGCACCGTTGGCGCCGCCACGCTTGTCCGAGCCGCGGAAGGTGGAGGCCGATGCCCAGGCAGTGGAGACCAGCTCGCCCGCGCTCAGCCCGGCCGCGGCGATCTGCTGCTTCAGCGTGGCGATGTCCTGCGCGCTCAGCGTGGTCTGCGGTGCCGCCGGCACCGGATCCTGCCAGACGAATTCTTCGGCCGGAATCTCAGGGCCGAGATAGCGTGCACGTGGGCCCATGTCGCGGTGGGTCAGCTTGAACCATGCGCGGGCGAAGGCATCGGCGAACGCCTGCGGGTCGGCCAGGAAGCGACGCGAAATCTTTTCGTACGCCGGATCGACGCGCAGCGACAGATCGGTGGTGAGCATGGTCGGGCGGTGCTTCTTCGACGGATCGTGCGCGTCGGGAATGATCGCCTCGCTGTCCTTGGCAACCCACTGATGCGCACCGGCGGGGCTCTTGGTCAGCTCCCACTCGTGCCCGAACAGGATCTCGAAGAAGTCATGGCTCCATTGCGCCGGGGTGCGCGTCCACGTCACTTCCAGGCCGCTGGTGATGGTGTCGCCGCCCTTGCCGGTGCCGAACCTGTTGGCCCAGCCCAAGCCCTGGCTTTCCAGCCCGGCCGCTTCCGGTTCGACATCGACATTGTCGGCCGGGCCGGCCCCGTGGGTCTTGCCGAAGCTGTGCCCACCGGCGATCAGGGCGACGGTTTCCTCATCATCCATGGCCATGCGGCCGAAGGTGTCGCGGATGTCGAACGCTGCCTTGAGCGGATCCGGATTGCCGTCCGGGCCTTCCGGATTGACGTAGATCAGGCCCATCTGCACGGCGGCCAGCGGATTCTCGAGGTCGCGCGAGTGGATGTCGCCGTCGGCGTCATCATCGGAGACCAGCACGCCGTGGTCTTCCTGCACGCCTTCGGAACCGTGCGCGTAGCGCACATCGCCGCCGAGCCAGGTGGTTTCGCGGCCCCAGTACACATCCTGGTCCGGTTCCCAGGTATCCGGGCGGCCACCGGCGAAGCCCAGCGTCTTGAAGCCCATCGATTCCAGCGCGACGTTGCCGGTCAGCACCAGCAGGTCGGCCCAGGAGATCGCCTGGCCGTACTTCTGCTTGATCGGCCACAGCAGGCGGCGTGCCTTGTCCAGGCTGACGTTGTCCGGCCAGCTGTTGAGCGGGGCGAAGCGCTGCTGGCCACGGCCGGCGCCGCCACGGCCATCGCCGATGCGGTAGGTGCCGGCACTGTGCCAGGCCATGCGCACGAACAGGCCGCCGTAATGGCCGAAGTCGGCCGGCCACCAGTCCTGCGAGTCGGTCATCAAGGCCTTGAGGTCGGCTTTGAGGCCGGCGTAGTCCAGCGCCTTGAAGGCCTTCGCATAGTCGAACGTCTCATCCAGCGGATGCGAGCGGGTCGAGTGCTGGTTGAGCAGGTCCACCCGCAGCTGTTTGGGCCACCAGTCGCGGTTGGTGGTGGCATCGCCGACGAGGGCGTGGTTGAACGGGCACTTTGCTTCGCTTTTCATGGGTATCTACCTGTGGACTGGCGAACGTGGAAACCACCGGCGCGGGGGAGGCGATGGCGACGTCGGAAACGTGGTGCCTGCCCATGCGGGCGTGGGGCGCCGCGATGTGAAGGCGTACCCACACGTTAAGCACTGTCGTTCATTCAGTACATTCGAATGAATCAACCAATGCGATAGGCGCAGGCTATTTCCAGCGCCTGTCCTCAGCGCTTGCCGAACAGACCGCCACCGAGCTTGAGCAGGTCGCCTACGCCGAGCTGCCCATCGCCGTCCTGGTCCAGCACCGAGGTCAGCAGGCCGCCGCTGTTGGCGCTCTGCGCTTCCTGGCCCAGGGCCTGGCTGAGCTGGCTCGGGTTGCCGCCGCTGGCAAAGCGCTGGGCCAGATAGGACATGACGATCGGCGCCAGGATCGCGAGCAGCTGGCTGGTCTTGCTGCTGTCCAATCCCGTCGCCTGGCTCAGGCCCTGGGTGGCGCGCTCGGTGTTTCCACCGAAGACATGGCCGAGGATGCCGGCGCCATTGGTGGCATTGCCGCCGCCTCCGCCGAGCACGCTGCCGAGCAGACCGCCCAGATCGAAGCCGCCGCTGCTGGCGGGGGCGTGGTCACGCTGCAGGGCACCGAGCAGAGCCTGTGCACCCTGCGGTTCCTGAGCATTGCGGCCCATCGCGCCGAGCAGCAGCGGCAGGGCCGCGCCGATCGCGCCGCTGGCTTGGTTCTGGTCGATGCCGAGCTGCTGGGACACCTGCTGCAGGCCTTGGCCCTGCTGCAGCTGCTGGAAGAGGGACGCGGCAAGCGATTCGGTATTCACGGCGGACTCCAGGGCAGGGATGGGAACCGGCCGAGCATAGCGCTGCGTTCACTACGGGAATGCGAAGAATTCACGTGGGGCGTGCGCGGCCACCCGACCAAAGGTCGGGTGCTACCGGTTCGGTGGGGTGATCGCCGTACCCAGGTAGTGGGGGGCGGGGGGGGGGGGGGGGTAAATTAATTTG